>JASFSD010000067.1:0-9298 GCA_050114575.1 Gammaproteobacteria bacterium
GAGCCCTTTCCAAGTAAAGGGCTCTGACCCCTCTTCTGCTGACCCCTCTTCTGATCACCCTGGTGTGGTGCGGTTCGCGCGGGACGTGGCGAACGAGGACCGGGACAAGAGCTACATCCGGCTGCCGAGCCATGAGCAGGTGCGCGACGACCCCGTGCTCTACGCGCATGCCTCGCGGATCCTGCACATGGAGTCGAACCCGGGCAATGCGCGCGCCCTCGTGCAGCGGCATGGCAAGCGCGACGTCTGGATCAATCCGCCGCCCTTGCCGCTGACGATGCAGGAGATGGACGGCGTCTACGAGCTGCCCTACGTGCGCCAGCCCCACCCGGCCTATGGCGAGGCAAAGATTCCGGCCTACGAGATGATCCGCTTCTCGGTCACGATCCAGCGCGGCTGTTTCGGCGGCTGCACCTTCTGCTCGATCACCGAGCACGAAGGGCGGATCATCCAGAACCGAAGCAGCGACTCGATCCTGCGCGAGGTCGAATCGATCCGCGACGATGTCCCGGGCTTCACGGGCGTAATCTCGGATCTCGGCGGGCCAACGGCGAACATGTATCGGCTGGCCTGCAAGAGCCGCAAGATCGAGGCCGCCTGCCGCCGGCCCTCCTGCGTTTATCCGGGCATCTGCCCGAACCTCAACACGGATCATAAGCCTCTGATCGAGCTTTATCAGAAGGCGCGCCAGCTGCCCGGCATCAAAAAGGTGCTGATTGCATCGGGCGTGCGTTACGACCTCGCTAACGAGTCGCCGGAATACATCAAGGAGCTCGCGCAGCACCACACGGGGGGCTATCTGAAGATCGCGCCCGAGGCGATCGGCGAAGGCCCGCTCTCGAAGATGATGAAGCCCGGCATCGGGACCTACCACCGATTCAAGAAGCTCTTCGACCGCTATTCGAAGGCGGCCGGCAAAGAGCAGTACCTGATTCCGTACTTCATTGCCGCGCACCCGGGCACGACCGACGAGGACATGCTCGAGCTCGCGCTATGGCTGAAAGAAAACGACTACCGCGCCGATCAGGTTCAGGCGTTCCTGCCGGGACCGATGGCGACGGCAACGGCCATGTACTTCTCGGGCAAGAATCCGCTCCGACGTGTGACTCGCCGCAGCGAGGAGGTCGTCATTCCGAGAGGGCTCAAGGTGCGCCGCCTGCACAAAGCCTTCCTACGCTACCACGACGCCAACAACTGGCCGATGCTGCGCGCGGCGCTCAAACGCATGGGCAGGGAAGACCTGATCGGTAACGGCAAGCATCAGCTCGTGCCGAAATACCAGCCGCGCGGGACCGGGCTCACACCCGAAGGGCGCCGCATCTCCGGCAAGAGCAGCACGCCGTTTCGGACTCAGCACGTAAGGCGAGGGCGAAACAGCCGCTCGCGGTGAACAGCCGGCGTGTCAGCGGTAGGACTGGTACTTGACGACGGCGAAGCTCAATAGCCTCGATACGGCGTAGACACAGGCTGCGATGGTGTCGACGAAAAGCCGCACACACAGCAGGCAGCCGAACTTGAGCTTGTTGGCGACACTCAGCGCACTGAAGCCGTCGGCGCTGTCGAGGTAGCTGCGCATCGTGTGATTCCTTCTGAGCTGACGATCGATCGAAGGAAAGAAGCTGGCGATCAGCATGAGCGCAATCGCCAGAAACAACAGCCCCGGAATGATCGGCAGGATCAAGCCGACGGCACCGACCGCAACGCAGATAACAATCAATACGACTGCAATGAGTTTTGAAGCGACACTACCCATCGGCCCAGCCTCCGTTCTTCGTTGCGCCCGCGATCAGTCGTACCGGTAATCCCGGTCGTACCGATAGCTCCTGCGGTAATAAGGCTTTTCTTTGATCGGCGCGAGCAGGAAATAAAAAATCCAGGCGAACCAGGACAGGAAGATGATCGCCAGAATCCAGGCAACCTTCTCCGCCCCCGTCGTCTTGTCCGACGTCGCGATGATCAGAATGGGCAACAACCAGATGAAGAAGCCGCCGAAGCAGATCAGAAACGCGAGGCCCACGGTCAGGACCGGAATGGCCGCGGCCAGCAGGAATGCAGCGGCCACGATGGCGAGAAAAGTGACGAGAAACTTCATGAGCGGTTCCCTTCGAGGTCAATGGCTTCTGATAGACGTATTGCGAGGATCGTGCCAGGGCGTGATTTCCTCTGATATCAATACGTTACGGATTTGAGGCGTGTGGCCCTGGCGCAAGAAACTGCGCGAAATACCTAACAGTTGGCGAATTTGACTCATCAACGGCCTGATCTGGCGACCTGCGGGAGAGCGCACCGCGGCAGCGTGAGCTATTTGGGCAATCCGTACTTTTTCAGCAGACCTCTGAGCTGATGATAGCTGAGCCCGAGCAATTCGGCCGCGGCCGTCTGCTTGAACTGAGCGCGCTGCAAGGCATCCTCGAGCAACGCCTGCTCGTAATCGCTGACCATCCGACGAAAGTCGATCGGCCAGACTGTCGTCAGGCCCGCTCCGGCATCCGTCGCCGCTGGATCCGAATCGACCTCGTCTGCCATCGGCGCGGCTGCTGTCAACACCGTCGCAGCCGAGTCGTCCGTTTCCCCGGCGGGCAGATCGGCCCCACCACGCTCACCGGCCCAGCCGGGCTGATTGGGCCCGTCCGACGGAGCCGCGCCGGCTGATGCGGGATTCCCCGCCATGACGTTACCTGCCGCCGGCGCGAACGGCGACTCGAACGGATCGAAGAACAGCGTCTCGATCGGCTCTTCGGGCTCGTCGGCCCGGTAAATGCTGCGCTCGACCGTGTTCTTGAGCTCGCGCACGTTGCCCGGCCACGCATAACTCCTGAGCTCATCCAGCGCATTGTCCGAAAAGCCCGGGAAAAACGGCCGCTTGAGCTCGGCGGTGACGTTGATGGCGAAGTGATAGGCCAGCGCCTCGATATCCTCGGGCCGGGCTCTGAGCGGCGGGACGTGTATGACGTCGAAAGCCAGCCGATCGAGCAGATCGGCGCGGAATCTGCCCTGCGCGGCAAGCGCCGGGAGATTTTCATTGGTCGAACCGACGATCCGCGCGTCGCTGGTCAACGTCTTCGAGCCGCCGACGCGCTGAAACTCACCGTACTCGATGACACGCAGGATTTTCTCCTGCATTCGCAACGGTATCGTCCCGAGCTCGTCGAGAACCAGCGTGCCGCCGTCGGCCTGCTCGAAGCACCCCTGATGCATGCGGGTCGCCCCCGTGAATGCACCTGCCTCGTGGCCGAACAGTTCCGACTCGAGCAGCGTCTCGGTCAGCGCCGCGCAATTGACCCGGACGAGCTCCTGCTCCCAGCGGTCGGAAAGGTAATGCAGCCGTGCCGTGATCAGCTCCTTGCCGGTTCCCCTTTCGCCGATGACGAGCACGGGTTTCAAGAGCTTCGCCGCCTGGGACACGTGCTCGAGCATCGCGAGAAAGGACGGTGACTCACCGACCAGCGTCGTCGTGTCGGCGCGTCGTGCTTCCATTAGTCAAAAAATACGCTAAGTATTGGCGATTTTCACCAATTCCTTTCTGCATTTACCAAATTAGGGGACACTCAGCCCGTCCCGAGTTGTCCAGTAAATTGCACTAAATCAACAGGTTAAGAGAATTGCGCCGGTTTGGCACGGTTGCTGCAACGTCTGTCCCGAGAATTACTCCGAGGACGGAACCATGGGAATCTTTTCGCGCTTCACCGACATCGTCAATTCCAACCTGAATTCCATTCTCGATAAGGCCGAGGATCCCGAGAAGATCATCCGGCTCATGATTCAGGAAATGGAAGACACGCTCGTGGAAGTCAGGTCGACGGCCGCGCGTGCGATCGCCGACAAGAAAGAGATCACGCGCAAGCTCGACGCCCTCGACGACGAGGCGCGCGACTGGGAGAAGAAGGCCGAGCTCGCGCTCGACAAAGGCCGGGAAGACCTGGCCAAGGCCGCGCTGGCCGAGAAGGCAGCCACGCTCAAGTCGGCCGAAGCCCTGCGTGCCCAGAAAGTTGCGCTGACCGAAGGGCTCGAGAAACTCAACGACGATATCGCCTCGCTCGAGGAAAAGCTCAAGGATGCCAAGATGCGCCAGCAGGCGATTCTGGCCAGGCACAAGACGGCGAGTAAGCGTCTGGAAGTGCGCAAGCGTTTGAACGACTACCGTATCGACGACGCGCTGATTCGATTTGAGAGCTTCGAGCGAAGGATGGATCATATCGAGGGCCAGGTGGAATCGTACGATCTCGGCACCAAGCGCGGCGGTCTGGCGCAGGAGATTTCGGACCTCGAGTCGCAGGAAGTCGTCGAGATCGAGCTCGAGGAGCTCAAGTCCCGGCGTGCCGGCAAAGGGTCGAAAGGCGCCGATTCCGATTAAAGTAGAGGCTCGTTGACGATCAGGGCAGGTAGCAGGAATGAGGCGAAGTCGTGGATGAAATTATCGGCGTGCTGTCAGTCATCTTCATGGTGGGCGTACTGCCGCTCCTGATCATCCTGCACTACGTGACCAAGTGGAAATCGACACGAGGGCTCAGCGATGAGGAGCAACATATGCTCGAGGAGCTCTGGGAGAACAGCGAGCGCATGACGAGCCGCCTGAACGCACTCGAGACAATTCTCGACGAGAAGTCGACAGACTGGCGCGACGACACCTAGGACGCAACCGAACGATGAGACGCAGACACCGAGACGACCATAGACGCTCCTCGCGGAACCGGCTGCTCCGGGATTCGGAGAACGCCGTCCTCTTCGGCGTGTGCGCGGGGCTCGCCGACTACTTCGGTTTCGACCTCAAGCTGACGCGGATCGCCGTTGCGCTCGGCGGCTTTTTCTTCTTTCCGACCGTTCCGATCATCTACGTGATTCTCGGGCTGTTGCTGGACGAGGCGCCGGGCGCTCCCAAAGCCGAGGAACGACGCCGCGAAGACCCGGATCTGCGTCGCCGCGTCCGCTCCGAACCGCACGACACACTCCGGAGCGTGCGTTACCGTTACCGAGAGCTCGACAGACGACTGCAGCGTCTGGAGAAATACGTCACCTCCAAGAAATTCAATCTGCAGCGTGAAATCGACGGCTTGAGGGACTAGCGCATGAATCCTTTCGAAATGGTCGTCGCGATCGTATTCCTCGGCGTCATCGGCAGCGTCATCACCGCCTTGATCAAGGCGATCGGCGAGCGGCGCGAACGCAGCGACGACTCCGCCGGCGAGGCCGAAGAGTTGCGTGATCATATCGTGACGCTCGAGGAGAGAATCCAGGTCCTCGAACGAATCATCACGGACTCGAGCGGCCGCGAAGATCTGAGGCGTCAGTTCCGCGACCTCGAGCGCTGACGGATTCTTGCTGACGCGGACGTGCGACCTCGAGCACTGCCAGGCTATCTCTAAGACTGACGCGCTGACTCCAGCGCTGCCCGGTGACATGGAACTGCCGGCCTGCCGATTAACGAACAAAGCGTGGTATAAATCCGGCGCTGCCTTACGAATCAGCCGACGATACCGCGGCGCGATGCCGTAGCCGATAACTTGAAAGTCTCCTCAACTGCGGCCTATTTCCTGGCCACGGCCAGCATGGTCATCTATTCCAGCCCGCCCGTGGTCACACGGTCCGTCAGCATGGGCGTGCCCCCTGTCGCACTTGCCTGGTCACGCTGGGTCATCGCCGCCCTGATCCTGTTGCCGTTCGTCTGGCGCCGGCTACCGGCCGTGTGGCCGGAGCTGAGGAAATACGTGCCGTCACTCGTGTTCCTGGCTTCCTTCATGATATTCGGCAGCACGATGTCGGTCACGGCGGTCTACTTCACGACGGCGACGAACGCTGTCATGGTCAACGCGAGCCAGCCCGCGGTCACGGCGCTACTGGCCTGGGCCATTGCCGGCACGACGCTGCTCGGCCAGCAACGCCTCGGGATCGCCTGTGCCTTCACCGGCATTCTGATCATCTTTGCCCGCGCCGATCTCGCTGTTCTGCTCGAGCTCGATCTCAACATCGGCGACCTCATCTTCCTGCTCGGCGTGATCGGCTGGTCCACCTACGCCGTGCTCTTACCGCGGCAGAAATACACTCCAGATGGAATGACTTTGATGTTCTTCATCGCGGTGACCGGGACGGTAATTCTTGTGCCGTTTTATTTCGTTGAAAGAATTCTGGTCGGCACCTTCGAATTCTCGCGAGCAGTCTTCAGCGCGATGCTTTACCTGTCGATCTTTCCGACCCTGATTGCAACCTTCAGCTGGAATCTTGCGATCCGGGCAATCGGCCCCAACCGATCCGCAATCTTCGTCAATCTGATTCCCGTATCGGGGGCGGCACTGGCGATGATATTCCTCGACGAACGGCTGTTCGCTTATCACATCGTCGGCGCTGCGTTCGTGCTGGTCGGGATATTTCTTTCGATTCGACGCACGAGCGAATCGTCGGCGTGACACTGAGCGTCGAGCTACGGCTACAGCGACATACGCGAATCTCCTCCGCCACTCCCATCGGCGAGAACAGTCGCAGCCGAAGACACAACGGGATGATCTCCGAGGATTACGATCCCTCCATCTAGGAGATTTCGCCGCGGTGCTGTTACAGAATTGGGTTCGTGCCAGCCACCAAGCCCGAACGCTCAGCCCTCGACATTCGCCGCTCGCTCGGAATCCAACGGGTGTTCTTCAATATGATCGGGAAACCGTTCCTGCGGTCGCTCGTCATTCCGCTGTTCGCGCTGCTGCTCTCCATCGGGATGGCCGACGCCGCGACCGATTGGGGATTACTCCGTTCGCGCGTTGCAGCTCTGCCCGCCTGGGAATTCGCCGCACTGTGTACCAGTCTGATGCTGGCCTGGAGCATGGTCTCGGGCCGGGCGTTTCGCGGGATCTGGCTCGATCCATTCATGGCGTTTCTGGTGCGCCAGCCGCTCGAGCCCCGGCACTGGGTGGTCTATCTGTCGCCATCGATCGCGGTGGCCCTCGTGCCCATTGCCGGGATCGCGTGGCTGGCCCCGCACGACACCGCCTGGCCTGTGCACTATCTCGGATTCTTTCTGCTCGCCTGGCCGCTCGTCGTCGGTTCTTCGTTCAAAGTGCGCGATGCGATTCTGCCGCTCGGAATCGGCACACTCACGTGTTTTCTTGCTTTGCTGGCCTACGCCTTTGTCCCCGCCCTGTGGTACGGGGTCCTCGTTCCGGCCGGGTTGTCGATCGGATTATCCGTCACGCCGATTCGTCGACAGATCGCGCAGATCAATCGCGCCCGCTATTCTCCGCTCTCAGGCTCGGGAATCATCGCGACGATTGCCAGACGCGATCTGCGCTATCTTTTGCGTACGCAGAAAAAACAGCTGATCGCTCTCGGCATCCTCGGGGCCCTGTGCTCACTGTTGATGCTCGCATTCCGGATCAACGGATCCCAGGCGGGCCACGACGCCCTGCTCTCCGCCTGCACCCTGTATTCCGTGTCCATTTACACCGTCTATGAGATCCTCGAGCTCCTCAAACAGGGGCTTGGCAAAGAGCTCATGAGACGGCGCTGGCCGGTAACGCACAGCCAGAGAGCCCAGGCTCTGGCACTGGTCAACCTGCTGCTCGTCGCGCCGAGCGCGACGCTTGTTCTCATCTGTGGAGCCACCATGGGCGCAGTCAACGCCGTGGTGTTCGTGCTCTTTGTCGCGACCACTATCGCGTTGGCCTCTGGCCTGCTCTGTCATTCGCTGCTGATACGCAGCTCCGCCAACGGGCTGTTCCTGCTCGGGATAACGGGAAACGCCGTTGCGATACTGGCGCTGCCGGCATGGGCGTATGCCGTGCTCGCCGTCGCTGTGACTCCTGTCGCCTACGCAATCATGACTCGCGGACTGAATCGATTCAGTCTCGTGACGGAACGCATTTCCATTGACCAGCTTGCTTGAAGTCTCCGATCTCGTCGTCGGTTTCGGGGACGCGTTCCGCATCGGACCTGTGAGCCTGGCCATGGATTGCGGCGCTTTGTATATGGAAGGCCCGAACGGCGGCGGGAAGACTACTCTGATGCGAACGCTGGCTGGAGAGCTCGTACCGTCCAGCGGCACGGTCCGGATCAGAGGACTCGACATTCATCGGTCGGCCGCCGCGCGCCGGAGCATCGCCCTCGTGCCCTCTGCCGCAGAGTTGCCTGATTTCCTGTCGGTTGCCGAAGCTTGCGAATTCAGTGCCGCCATCAGAGGGGTCAAACGATGGGATGGTCGCAGCTACCTCGATCAGTTGGATCTCGATCCACGCCTGCCGCTGGGCAGCGCGAGCGCAGGGCAGCGCCGCAAAGCCGAGCTCGTGTGCGGCCTGGCGGGCGATCCTGAGGTGCTGCTGCTCGATGAGACTTTCGCCCATCTCGATCAGCACAGCGTCGAAACGCTGAGTCGATGGGTGACCGAATGGTCGGATTCGAGGCTCGTCGCCTTCGCGCATCACGGCAGGCCGCCAGTAACGCCTGACGCCGTGCTGCATATCGCTCAGGGTCGGGTCGATTCCGAAAGGCCGGCTGGCAACGCCTAGACTCTGTGGCGTGACCCGCAGGCCGGGTTCAGCGCTGGCTGACGGCCAGCACCTGTGACAGGTCCGTGACGCCCTTGAGAACCTTGACGATGCCGTCCTGCTTCAGCGTCGTCATCCCCTGCTCCAGCGCAAGCTCGAACAGGTCCGCCGCCGGTGCGGCATCGATGATCAGCCGCTTCAATTCCGCGGTGGCGGGCAGGAGCTCGAACAGTCCTATGCGCCCTTTGTAGCCCGTGCCGGCACAACTGGTGCATCCGCGCGGCTGATAGAGCGTGATCTGACCATCCTTCCCGTACTGCTCGCGCCAGGCCGCGAGCTGCCGCTCGACGTCGTGACCCGCATCGACAACCGCGTGCTCGTGAGCCAGACGGGCGAGTGTGTCGTCGTCGGCATCGAACGGCTCCCGGCAGCGGCGGCACAGGCAACGCACGAGGCGCTGCGCGAGTATGCCGAGCAAGGCATCGGCAAAATTGAACGGGCTCATGCCCATCTGCAGCAGACGCACGACGCTCTCCGGCGCATTGTTCGTGTGCAGCGTGGACAGGACGAGATGACCGGTCAGAGACGCTTCGAGCGCCGTATCGGCTGTCTCGGTATCCCGAATCTCGCCGATCATCACGACGTCCGGATCGGCCCGCAGAAAAGCGCGCAGCGCCTTCGCGAACGTGAGCCCCGCTGTCGGATTGACCTGTACCTGGCGCAGCCCCGGCTGGGTGATCTCGACGGGGTTCTCGACCGTCCAGATCTTGCGGCTGCCGTCATTGAGGTGATGCAGTACAGCATGCAGCGTCGTCGTCTTGCCGGATCCCGTC
>JASFSD010000068.1:0-9213 GCA_050114575.1 Gammaproteobacteria bacterium
GGAGTCGATGCCAGAGCACACCGTCGACGCGAATCTGCGAGACGTAGAGACTCTGGCTCGCATCCGCAGCGATGTCCTCGACGACGTCGGCGCTTATCGGCTCGCGCGCGGATACGAGGTTGATCATGTAATCGGGCACGGCCGGCTCGGCTGGTCGCGGAAGGGCGCGCGTTTGCGATGGTTCCGGCCCCGCGGCTGCGCCGGCATCCACGTTTACCGGGAGGTCGATCGTGACTTCGACCTGGTTCAGTGCGCGGCCCTGTCTGACGCGGTACTGCACCCGTTGGTCGAAGGTAAGCAGGACCAGGCTGTCGCCCAGGCCCAGAGAGCTGTACTCGACATCGAGGAGGTGGGCTCCGGCCGCGCCCAGAGGAAGGAAGTTCTGGCTGGTTACGCTCGAGCCGACACCGAGCTCGATGCAGGAATCGAATGGTTCCATGCGCACCTCGAGCAGAGCGCCGTCGGCCGTCGGCGTATCGGCGAGAAACCGCATCTCGCAGGCGAACTCGATGACGATCACTGCCTCTCCGCCGCGGGTCGTCACACGGATGTCATCGATGACGCGGTCCTGAGCATAGACGGTTGCTGACCCGAGCACCGCCAGGCAGCACGAGGCAATCAAGGCGGCGCGCATCCTGTGGATGCTCATCGTCACCACTCCCGCATGGTGACGCTGTGCTCCGGCACCGACTGATGGCAGGACCCGGCGCAATCGCGAAGCTCGGATACGCTCGCACCGTTGTGCGGGCCGAGCCGATAGTCGCCGGCGTGGCAGGCCGCGCAGTCTGGCGCATAGGCCGGAAACGGCCACGGCACGACCTGGGCATTCGTCGTGTGGCAGTCGGTACAGGTCAGGTTGACGCGATGGTCTCCCGGATAGGTGGCCGAGAGGTGGTCGAACACGAGCGGGATCCAGAGCTCGTCGGTATGGCAATAGTCACACTCGAGCTGAGTGACGAAATGCCCCGTGCCCTGCCCGGTGGCCGTCGTGCCGTTGTGGCAACCCGAGCAGGTGCCGGGTGTCACGTTGCTGTGGTCGAAGGTCGATGGAATCCAGGCGTCGGACGTGTGGCAGAGATCGCACTCCGCCGTCGTCGGAAGGTGCGTCGCTTGCTTGCCGAGCGCGGTGACACCGTCATGACAGCTCGAGCAGGTGCCGACGACCTGCGTATGGTCGACTTGTGCCGCCGGCGCGAACGTGACGATGGTGTGGCAGTCCTCGCAGACATTCGTCGTCAGAATGTGGTCCTGCGGCTTGCCGACGGCATCGGAGTTGTTGTGGCAGCTCTCACAGCTGCCCGTGATCGTGTCGTGGTCGAAGTTGGCGGGTAACCAGCCGGCTGTCGTATGGCAGTTGTCGCAGGTGTCGCCGCTGGCCACGTGGTCGACGGGCTTGCCGAGCGCGATCGTGTTGTCGTGGCAGCTCACACACGTTCCGATCACGTCGAAGTGATCGACCTGAGCCGCCGGCGCGAAGGCTACGACCGTGTGACAACTCTCACAGGTGTCGGTCGTCGCGATGTGGTCCAGGGGTTTGCCGATCGACTCGACATCGTTGTGGCAGCTGACGCAGTTGCTGGTGATGTTGTCGTGATCGAAATTGGCCGGCGAGAACGCGACCGTCGTGTGGCAGTTGTCGCAGCTGTCGCCGCTTTCGACGTGCCCCGGATTCTTGCCGAGCGCGGTCGTGCCATTGTGGCAGCTGACGCATGTGCCGAGCACCTGGGTATGGTCGACCTGAGCTACCGGAGCAAACGCGACGACCGTGTGGCAATCCTCGCAGACGGTTGTGGTTGCGATGTGATCGGTCGGCTTGCCTATGGACTCCACGCCATTGTGGCAACTCGCGCAGTTGCCTGCGATGTTGTCATGCGAAAAGTTTGCCGGGCTGAACGCCAGCGTCGTGTGGCAGTCTTCGCAGGTCTCGCTGCTCGGGATGTGATCCGGCCCTTTGCCGAGGGCGGTGACGTTGTCGTGACAGCTCGAGCAGGTGCCGAGCACCTGGGTATGGTCGACCTCTGCCACAGGGGCGAACGTGACGATGGTGTGGCAATCCTCGCAGACATTCGTCGTCAGAATATGATCATCGGGTTTGCCGAGAGACTCGACGCCGTTGTGGCAGCTGACACAGTTGCCGCTGATATTGTCGTGGTCGAAGTTGGCCGGCAGCCAGGCTGCGGTCGTGTGGCAGTTGTCACAGGTGTCCCCGCTCGGGAAGTGGTCGGCCGGCTTACCGGCGACGACGGCGTTGTTGTGGCAGCTCGAGCATTCTCCGAGCACCTGGGTGTGGTCGACCTCGGCAACCGGAGCGAATGCGACTGTCGTGTGGCAGTCCTCGCAGAAGCTCGTGGTCGTGATGTGCAGCGCGTTCTTGCCCGTAGCGCCGATGCCGTCATGACAGCTCGAGCAACTCGACGCGATGCCGGTGTGATCGAAGAAGACCGGAAACCAACCAGCCGTCAGATGGCAGCTGTCGCATTCTCCTTGAGTCGGTGGATGGTCGGGCGGTTTGCCGACACTCTGCACATTGTTGTGGCAGCTTGAGCAGCTGCCGAAGATCGCGTCGTGATTCATTTCGGCGAGCGGGAACCACTCCGTGGTCCGGTGACAGTCCTCGCAGAATTCCGAGCTCAGGATGTGGTCGGTGGGCTTTGCCGTCGCCTGGTCGATGCGGCTGCCACTGACGTGACATCCGTTGCACTCGGTAGGCGTTCCCTGGAACACGGCGCCGATATGGCAGCTTTCGCAGTCGGCGGTCAGGTGTCCTCCGTCCAGTCGGAAACCCGTCGTCAGATGATCGAACTGGGAGTCGAAACCGGATTGCGCGGATGCGAGGCCCGGTATACCCAGAGCGATAACAGTCAGAACGATGGCGATTCGCCGGATCATTGGAGGCTCTTCAGATCGGCGAACGATGTCGTTCGGTGACACTCATCGCACTGGTTGCCGAACTCGCCGCGATGCACGTCATCGGCCCGATGACAGCTGGCGCAGCTCGTCGAGAGGTCGATCTCGGCGAGCACGTTGACGGCCTCACGATGACACCCGTGACAGTCGAGCCCGTCATGTGCGCCATCCAGTGGGAAATCCGTCTCGGCATCATGGTCGAAACGCCACGACAGCCAGTCCACGGGCACGTGGCAGAATGCGCATTCCTCGCCGAACCTCGCAGCGTGCACGTCGTCCTCGAGGTGGCAGTCCACGCACTCTTCGGGCGCATCGAGGAAGGCGTGGCTCTGGTGGCAATCCTCGCATTCAGTGCGGCCATGGACGCCCAGTAATGGAAACGCCGTCAGGTCGTGGTCGAACAGAATGTCTTCGGTCCAGGTCCTTTCCGCATGGCATCGATCGCATTCGTCGCCGAGCTGCATCTCATGCGGGTCGTCGCTCTCATGGCAGCCGATACACGTCGTCGCCGGCAGGCTGACTGCCACTGCTTCCAGATGACAGCTCGCGCAGTCGAGGTCAGCGTGGGCCGCGTTCAGCGGAAAGTCGGCATCGATGGCGTGATCGAACCGAACGTCCAGCCAGTCGGACTCTCGATGGCAGTCCTGACATTCCTCGCCGTTGATGCCTTCGTGGACATCGTCCGCCAGATGGCAACCGACGCACTGCGTCGGTGTCGCGACCTCGAACTTGTTGCCTTGATGGCAGGATTCGCAGGCGAGCCCGGCATGGCCATCGACGAGCGCGAACTCCGCCGCGGCGAAGTGATCGAAAGTCGTCTCTTCCCAATTGATCGTCGTGTGACAGTCCTGGCACTCGGTGCCGTTCGTGCCGGTATGCGTATCATCATCGAAGTGGCAGCCGACGCATGTTGTCGGCGTGTCGACGTAGGTTTCCTCGATGTGGCAGCTCGCGCATGCCAGGGGACTATGAGCGCCGGTCAATGCGTAGCCGCTGCCGAGCTCATGATCGTAAACGGCGTCGGCCCAGTCTGTTTCGCTGTGACAGTCGGAACAGGCCTCGCCGAGGTTGCCCATGTGCTGATCGTCTTCCAGGTGGCAGGAAACGCATTCGGTCTCGGCCGCATGAAACGTCGATCCTTCCAGATGACAGTCACTGCAGACGGGCTCGAGGTGGCTGTCACGCAGCGGAAAGCGCGTCAGATCATGGTTGAAGGCGTCTTCGACCAGGCCGAGCACGTCGGCATCGCGTCCTTCATGGTCCGTGTGACATGCCACACAATCCTCGTCGCCTGCCTCGGGCGACAAGCCGTGGAAACCCTCGAGCGCCTGCAGGTCCGTCGCGATTTCCGTATGGCAGTCGAGGCACAGCGTTCGCTGCGACTGGCGCGAGAATCGGGCGTGGCAGAGGTCGCAGTCGTCCTCGTATTCCGCATGGCCCGAAATCAACGGGCCAGGCATTACCAGCCGCTCGAAGATGTCGAGCTGAGCGCTAGCCGTCATGCTCATGCTCCAGAGAAACATGGCTACCAAGCCTCTCCGCAAAACCTTCGGTCGAACTAGCGTTCTCACACAGCAATTCCGCGACCTAATACATGTGGACAGCGAGCACGTGAACCAGCGCTGTGATGACCAGGATGTAGAAAAAGGGCAAATGAAAAACGTGCCAGAGAGAAAACAATCGATCGTAGGAATTGAATTCCGCGACGCGCCTCACGCGACGCAGGTGCATACGAATCGTTCGGCAGACTGCCTTTTGAACCTTCCTGCGTTGAGATCGGCTGATGCCGCTGCGTTCCGCTTCCCGGCGAATCTCGCGTCGCGCGTGGAAAGCGAGGCGTAAATAGCCAAGACGCGTCGAAACGGCGAGTTTCGGCGGCAGCAAGAGGCTGGCAAGGAAGGAGCTCGGGGGTTTCAGCACGAGGTCGTCGAAACGTGTCATGCGCTCCAAGAGCTTCGGAGCGAGGCTCGTCATGCGGGTTGTCTGCTCGGGGGTCAGGGTCGCCTGAACGGATAATTCTTTAAGACTCTTTCGATGACCTTCGAGGTCGGCGAAGATCCTCGAGTGAAGGTAGCGCCCGACGAGGCCGCTCGCCGCAACGAGCAGCGTGCACATCAAGGCAACATTGCCGTTCAGGGAACCCAGAGAAAAGTTGCAGTGATAGAGAATCAGCACCGGGCCGAGCACGCCGAAGGTCATATGCATCCGGAACCAATACCGGGTGGCGCCGAGAAAGCGGAGGAATCGAATCCTCTTCCTGATTGGATACAGCAGCAGGATCGCCATCAGGCTGGCGCCGACGATTCCGAGCCAGTAACCCGGGCCGCGCAGCGGATCGACGAGGTCATACTCGCGCGTGACCGACCAACCGACGACTACCGCGAGCGCAGCGGCCAGGTAGCCGTATCCAGCCAGGCTGAGCCGGAATCGTCCCTCTCCCGTTCTCGCCGGGGCGGCCCTGGCCGTTCGAGTTACAGAGGCTGCGTCAGCCGCCACGGGCTATCTCGTCGATTCGCCCGCGAGACCGGTATGCGGCTCGCGTCGAGCGTCTTCTACCCGGCGCCTGAGATCGGGCTCGTCGAGCCCGAGATCGACGGCGTGCTGCAATGCATCCTCCGCCGAGTCGGTGCGGCCAACGAAGGCATAGGATTGCGCGAGCAATGCCCAGCCCGAAGCATCGTCGGGCTCGTTCTCGAGCCTGCGTTTCAGACCCTCAATTAAAGAGGGCACGGACGCAACGCCGCGAGTTGCGGTCGTAGTTGTGATGGGTCCGGGTGGGCCGAGCTTCGAAGCGGCTCTTGCCGCATCGTTGAGGGAGATGTTCGAGCTTAGCAACATGCCGTCGCCGTTCGTGCCGTTGGTCTCGACATCAAGCACGATCGCAATGACGGCGCCTGCCACCCCGAGTCCGACAATGGCAACGCCGATGAAGTGTTTCTCCCCGGTGAATGCGGCCTTGCCGAGGCTGACGAGCATCAGACCAGCGACGACGAGTGAAGCGCCGAGAACTATTCCTGCAAACAAGATCATCCCTCCTGTGCTGTGAGGCTCGTCATGGCGCGCACCGTTGCGGTAAATCAAACTGCGCCGGTCACACGTGCCTGTATGTCGTCAAGCCATCGAGCACACTTGAGTATCGATTACGTGTTTCGAGATTCGTAACTGTCGCCAGGTGCAGACAGCGGTAGGCGTCAATAAGGAAGGCGTTTGGCGGTGAGTGCGGCTGGTGTGAAGTGCGCGCACAGGCTTCATGTTTCGGAATATACGAGCACGACTCAACACTGACACGGCGGAAAGTACGTATGTGGGCGCAGCCGAAAGTTGCTCGAAGTGCGTTTACAGAATGTCGGAGGTTGCTCTCGCTAATGAGAATCGTTTGCCGATAATGTCTGCCGATACCGCCACGCTTCTGATTTACATTGCGCCAATGGCGCTGATCGTCCTTGCTTACCTGGTGCGAAGAGGAAGGCATCAGCGCGTCAGCGTCGAAACGCTCGCAGAAAGCGCCGAAGCCGGGCTGCTAGAGCCACCCTCTCTTCACCCCGTTGTCGATCCCGTGAAGTGCATCGGGTGCGGATCGTGCGTCGCTGCCTGCCCGGAGATGCCGGGTCACCAGGTGCTGGGCATGATCCGACGCAAGGCGGAGCTCATCAGCCCAACGGACTGTATCGGCCATGGCGCGTGCCAGGCGGCCTGTCCGGTCGATGCAATTTCCCTCGTCTTCGGCACGGAGCGCCGCGGCGTCGACATCCCGAATATCAAGCCGGATTTCGAAACCAACGTGCCCGGGATCTATATTGCGGGCGAGCTCGGCGGCATGGGTCTCATCAAGAATGCAATCGAGCAGGGCAAGCAGGCCATTGACTCCATCGCCAAAGAGTTGAAGCGGAAGCGAGGCGACGGGCTCGACGTGCTCATCGTCGGTGCCGGACCTTCCGGCATCGCAGCCTCACTCGCGGCCAAGCAACTCAAGCTGAACAGCGTCACGATCGAACAGGACTCATTGGGCGGTACGGTGTCGAGTTTTCCACGCCGAAAGCTCGTCATGACGGCACCGGCGATATTGCCGCTGATCGGCAAAGTGCGGTTTCGCGAGACGACAAAGGAAAAGCTGCTGGAATTCTGGCAGGACGTAGAACGGCGCGCGTCGCTCAAGATCACGTACCGGGAGCGGCTCGAGAAAGTGGAGCGCGACCAGGACGGTTTTTGCGTGCAAACCAATCACTCGACCTACCGGGCGCGCACGATCCTCCTGGCCATCGGACGGCGGGGCAGCCCGCGCAAGCTCGGTGTCCCCGGAGAGGATCTGCCCAAGGTCACCTACAAACTGATCGACCCGGAGCAATATCGCGGGCAGCGCGTCCTGATCGTCGGCGGCGGCGACAGTGCGCTCGAAAGCGCGGTCTCTATCAGCGAGGAGCCCGATACGGATGTGACGCTCTCCTATCGATCGGCGGCCTTCTCACGGGCGAAAAAGAAAAATCGAGAGCGTCTCGAGGCAGCGCAAGCTGCGGGTAAGGTCCGTGTCTTGATGAACTCGAACGTCAAGCAGATCTCGGAAGACGCAGTGGAGATCGACAATAATGGAGAAGCCATTCGCCTCGAGAACGACGCTGTCATCATCAACGCCGGCGGAATCCTGCCGACGGGCCTGCTCAAAGAGCTCGGGATCGAGGTCGAAACGAAGTACGGCACCCGCTGAACCTGCGCGCGGGCCGCAGCTTCGTTCGATCGCGACCGCGCTCTGAGCCGGTGTCGGGACCGTCCCTGGAACCCGGCTTGGCGGCGGAGCCGAAAACCGCTAGTGTTGCCCGAGGGGGGAGCAGAGCCCATGTCGAGCCGATGGGGTCAGCCGATGGGGTCAGAGCCCATGTTTTTCTGAGGCGAGGGCAGACCGTATGAATCGACGACAGTTCGTGACGCGAACGGCCGCGCTCAATGTCGCCCTCTCGGCTATTCCGCGAGCTTTCGCGGCGCCGGGTCGGGCATCGCGCGCGCTGCACCTCGAACGCGTCGTGGCCGATTCGCGTTTTGCGCCCAGCGTCGCGTTTGCCGCGAAGATCGCGGGGGCCGGAGCGCGGGTCTCGACCACCGATGGCGATCTCACCTCACTCTGGTTCGACGATCTCGCGCGGCATTTCGCGCAGAGCAGCGCCCCGATTGCGGGCCTGACGACGGCACGCGCAGCGCTTGTGATGACCGAGCTTGCCCGTGGACCCGGTGTGCGCGTGCTCTGGCGGGCCGAGCATTTACTCATGCCGGATGGAAGCCTGCGCCACGAAGTGCAGGGGTCTGCCCCGCTTGTCGCCCGGGCTGAAGCGCTCGCATATTCCCCGGACTGGATTGCAGGGCTCGCCTCCGTGCTCGACGAGCTGACGGACGTCGAGGCGGGGCGGGCGCCGAACGTGGGCGCTGTCATCGCCGCGCCACCCGCCGACATATCCCTCGACGAGCCGTTGTCGAGCTGGGTGCTGCTGCCCCGCCGTGCCGTGCGGGATGGGCTCGGGCGCGTGAATACGAAGAACCAGGAGAAAGAGTCATAGCCACACCACCAGGCATGTCGGAACGCGCCTTCGCGCGCGCCCTGCAGCGGTTCGCTGCCGAGGTCGGTTCCGAATGGGTCTTCTCGAGCGACGAGGATGTTGCTTTGTACCGCGACGCCTACTCACCCATGTGGGGCCAGCCGGATGAACGCCTCGCCTCGGCCGCTGTTGCCCCGGCGTCGGTGGAGGAGGTGCAGGGCGTGATGCGCGTGGCCAATGAGCTGCGCGTACCGGTCTATCCGATTTCGACGGGAAAGAACTTGGGTTACGGCGGCTCGGCGCCGAACTACTCGGGCTCCGTCGTGCTCGACTTGAAGCGCATGAGCCGCATTCTCGACGTCGACGAGGTCAATCATTCCGTCCTCGTCGAGCCCGGTGTCAGTTACTTCGATCTTTACGAGCACTTCAAGGCCAACGACATCCGAATGGTCATGGATTGCCCGGACCCGGGCTGGGGCAGCCTGATCGGCAATGCGCTCGATCGCGGCGGTGGCTACACCATGGCGCACTTTCGCAATCACTTCGATGCCCACTGTGGCATGGAAGTGGTTCTGGCCGACGGGACGCTTTTGCGCACGGGCATGGGTGCCTTGCCGGGCGCCGAGACGTGGCAGCAGTACAAGACCGGCTGCGGCCCCTGGATTGACGGAATCTTCTCGCAATCGAGTTTCGGCGTCGTCACCAAGATGGGATTCTGGCTCATGCCCGAGCCCGAGGCCTACCGGCGTTGCAAGGTCTTCGTACCCCGGTACGACGATCTGCA
>JASFSD010000069.1:0-9206 GCA_050114575.1 Gammaproteobacteria bacterium
TGCCGATGATGGGCGCAGTGAGATCGATGGCGTCGAGCATGAACATCGCCCTGACCAGGGCCTCGACCGGCTCGGCAAGCTCATCAGACATTGCGCCAGGCTCCATGCCGACCGACTCGAACCGCAACCGGCTGATCAGGTTCTGCACCTCGATCTGGTGCTCGAGCACCATGAGCGCGACGATATCGCTGAACGGGGTCAAATAGCCCGAGGTGTCCAGCAGGCCGCTGAGATCGTCCAGATTGCCGACGCGAAGGGCATCGAGATCCTGCAGATCTTCCGGCCGCTGGACGACGATATTGCCCAGATGAACCTGATCGCCGTGACGGCCGGTCACGTACCAGCCGCCCCAACGGCTGCGAAGCGGCGTCGCCTGGCTCGTCAGTATCCAGGCCTCGTGCGACACGAGCTCACCGTCTTCGCCTGTGTATCCCGAGCCGAGCAGAAACCGCGGCACGCCGCCGCCGGTCAAGCTGTAGGTGTCGTGGCAGCGCAGACATCGGCCGAGTTCGCGCTGCATGACGGGCTCCGTGTCCGCGTCCTGCGGCAACGTGAAAAAGACCGGACCAAGAGCCGGATCGTAACTCGCGATCTCGAGCGTTCCGGCACCCGGAACCCGGGCGACATAGCTGTCGTCGTTGAAATAGATGGCTCGCGGCGTAGCGGGCCCGATCTGACCCACCTGCAGGCTCGTGCGTGAAAAAACGAGAGCCTGCGATGACGGGTCGATCTCGAGCGCCTGCAACAGGGACTCGAGGTAGCCGCTTTCGCCGCGGTGAGTCAAAAGCGCATCCCCGCTTTCGAGTCGCTCGGCCAGCTGCCCGGCACGGCCGCGCGGCGCATTCGTTGCATAGCCGACCGCCGGGAACTCGGCCGCGTACGGCAGTTGTGCCTGGCTCGATTCCACCTCGGCCTCGCAGCCGGCGAGCAGACAACCCAGAGCCACGAGCAGCCCGGTTACGCATCCGCCGATTGCACGAACAGGAGACATTGCAGTTCCCGGCACCTTGCCCTGCGAGGATCGATCCCCTTTTAGAATAGCGCAATGGCAGTCGATCATCCGCGCCGCGTGCGCAGCTTCGTCCGGCGTCCCGGCCGAATCACCAAAGGGCAGCAGCGCGCACTCGACGAGCTGCTGCCGCTCTGGGGGATCCCTTATGCGGAGCGGACGGCTTCACCGGCCGATGCATTCGGGCGAGACGCAGAGCGCGTCCTCGATATCGGTTTCGGCGACGGCGAAGCGCTGCTCACGGCGGCGGCACGCTTTCCGGATATCGACTATCTCGGTATCGAAGTGCACGAGCCGGGCATCGGTCACCTGTTGACGCTGATCGAGCGGGCCGGCTTGACCAACATCCGCATAGTCGACCGCGATGCCGTCGACGTGATCACTCAGATGCTGCCGGACCGGAGCTTCGACGCTGTCAACCTCTTCTTCCCCGACCCCTGGCCGAAGAAGCGCCACCACAAGCGGCGGATCGTTAAGCCTGAATTCGTCGACCAGGTCGCGAGAATTCTGAAGCCAGACGGAATCTTTCACATCGCGACCGACTGGGCCGACTATGTCGAGCACATCCGGCTCGTCATGCAGTCAGCTCGAGCGTTCCGGGAGGTCGATGCGGATTGCCTCAGCCACGAGCCGCTGGCTTTTCGCGCGCCGACGAAGTTCGAGCGCCGCGGTCGGCGGCTCGGCCATGAAGTCGTAGATTTTTATTACCTGCGCGAAGCTCAGGGCGAATAGACGTCGGGTGAGTCGGCCTTTTCCCGGGCGTGAACGCGAGCCGCCCAGATCGTGACGATCACCGACGGCAGGCCGATTGCCGCCGTGCAGGCGAAGAACACGCCATAGGCCGGCATCAGATCCATGACTCGCCCGAGCCCCTCCACGGCGACTCCGGACAGACCCTTCAGCACCTTGCCGAGAATGGTGTAGAACGAGGACAGCAGCGCGTACTGGGTCGCAACGTAGCCGAAGGTCGTCAGGCTCGACATCCAGGCGATCAGTGCCGTGCCTGCGAAGCCTTCGGAAAAATTTTCCAGCGTCAGAGCCGCCGCGAAGACGGGAAGTTCCGGGCCACTCACTGCCATCATGGTCAGACCGAGATTCGAGGCCGGCGCCAGGAACGCACCGAGCACGAGCGTCTTCACGAAACCCAGTCGGACCGCACAGAAGCCGCCCGCCGCGACACCGAGCACGGTCGCCCATAGCCCGACACCCGCCCGCATGGCACCGATCGCATCGAGCGACAATCCGAGGTCCGTGTAGAAAGGGTTGACCATCGGGCCCATGATGAAATCGGGCAGACGGTAGAGGCTGATTGCCGCGAGCAGGAGCAATGCCTTGGTACCGTGGGTTCGGAAGAAAACAACGAATGGTCCGGCGACGGCCTCGTAGATACCGCTCCGGGTCCATATCGGCGCTACCGTGCCGGTTCTGGCACTCGCGCCGGATACGGCCGAGTCCCTGGTGCTCGGCTCCGCGGCGAAGAGCGCAGCCGCAACACCGAAACCCATCAGCACGGCCATCAGGCCATACGACAATTCCCAGCCCGTCCGCGCCGCGATATTGAAAATGAAGGCGTTGGTGATCAGCAGAGCAGTCCGGTAGCCAAGCTGATATGCCGCCGACATCAAGCCGAGCTCGTCGGCGCTGCGGGAAATTTCGATACGCCACGCATCGATGGCGATGTCCTGGGTCGCCGAGGAAACGGCGACGAGGAGAGCAAGCGCACCGAACAGCATCAGGCCGCCGTCGGGCCCGATCGCGGTCATCGCGACGAGGCCGACGATGACGCCCGCTTGCGCGAGAATGATCCAGCTGCGGCGTTTACCGAGCCGGCCCAGCCCCGGAAGCCGGATCGAATCCAGCACTGGCGCCCAGACAAACTTGAACGAATACGCGAGGCCGACCCAGGAGATGAAGCCGATTGCCGCAAGCTCCGTGCCCGCATCCCTGAGCCATGCTCCGAGCGTGTTGCCGGTCAGCATGAAGGGCAGTCCCGCGGCAAACCCGAGAGCCAGCATGGCCAGCACTCGCGGTTCACGACAGGCGACCATGACGTCGCGCCAGTTGTGTCGAGCGCGAGCTGTGCGGGCCGGTACCTTAGCCGCGTCGGTCATGCCGAGTCCGCTCTCCGTTCAGACGTGAGGTCAGGAGCCCCAATCGTAATCGATCGTCAGCGGTGCATGATCCGAGAACTTCTTGCGACGATAGATCGCGGCGCGTTCCACGGCTCCAGCGAGATCGGGACTGATCAGATGGTAGTCGATGCGCCACCCGACATTGTTGGCCCAGGCCTGACCACGATTGGACCACCACGTGTATTGATCCGGGTCGGAGTTGACCGCGCGAAATGCGTCCACAAACCCGATCTCGTCGATGAGCTTGTCCATCCAGGCCCGCTCTTCCGGCGTGAACCCGGAGTTCTTCTGGTTCGATCGCCAGTTCTTCAGGTCGATCTTCCTGTGCGCGATGTTGACGTCACCGCAGAAAATATACGGAATCCCGGCGGCGAGCCTCTCACGCAAGAACTGTTCGAACCCGGCAAGAAATCGAAACTTGGCCTCCTGGCGGGCCTCGCTCGACGATCCGGATGGAAAGTAGACGCTGGCAACGGCGATGTCGTCGAACCGCGCCTCGACGTAACGGCCCTCGGCGTCGAACTCGGGGTCACCGTAACCGTAGACGACTTCGTTCGGCTCGGTCCTGGAGTAGATCGCGACGCCGCTGTAACCGGGCCGCTCGGCGCAGCTCAGATAGCGGTGAAACCGCCCCGGCCGGTAGAGCCGGTCGTCGATCTGGTCCGCCTTTGCCTTGAGCTCCTGCACGCAGAGGATGTCCGCCTTCTGCCGTGAAAACCAGCTGAAGAAGCCCTTGCGGCCGGCGGAACGCAAGCCGTTGGCGTTGAAGGCGATGATTCTCAATCGAATTTCCGGGGCTGGCACTGCCGCAAGCGCAGTATGATACAGGCAGGTCAGGGAGAGTTCGCCGATGAAGGCATATCAGTCAGAGTTTCTCGATCTCGCTCTCGAGCTCGAGGTCATCCAGTTCGGGGAATTCACTTTGAAGTCGGGTCGCGTCAGTCCTTACTTCTTCAACGCCGGCAGGTTCAACACGGGATACGCAGCGGCCAAGCTGGCGCGCTGCTACGCATCGGCGATCGCCGATCTCGAGGTCGAGTTCGATGTCCTGTTCGGGCCGGCATATAAAGGGATCCCGCTGGTCGCGCTGTCGGCAGCCGCTCTGGCCGAGCATCACGACCTCGACCTTCCCTTTTCCTTCAATCGCAAGGAAGCAAAAGACCACGGCGAAGGGGGCGCCATCGTCGGCGCCTCGTTATCGGGCAAGACGGTTCTGATCGTCGACGACGTCATCACCGCCGGCACGGCGATCAAGGAAGTCACGTCGATCATCATCGCTGCCGGAGGCACACCGGTTGGAGTCCTGGTCGCGCTGGACCGTGAAGAGATCGGAAGCCGCGCCAGAATTCCGGCCAAGGAGCAGCTCGAGGCAGAGATCGGTCTGACGATCCACAGCATCGTCACCCTTTCGGATTTCGTCGAGCATCTCGAGGAGAGCGACGAGTACGCGGCCGAGTTGCCGGCAGTCAAATCGTACCGCAACCGCTATGGCGTAGCCCTCGACGGCTGAAAACCGCTCACGCTGCCGCGGCGACCGCTGCACTGCCACGCGGAACTGCGAGTCGGTTTCTGAACATAACCCGAACCTCGGAACGTAAACGCAATTCTTTGAATCGCAGCGCGTCGGCCGTCTTGCTTTTTTGCTATACCTAGCGAATTCGGAGTCAACGACGGTGGACATAATCATGGCCACGAGAACAATCTGCTTCTCGATTGCCCTGGCAGGTCTCGGCCTGCTCGCAGCGAACGCCAATGCGCAGCGTATCTACTGCTGGACCGACGACACCGGCATGACGCACTGCGGCGACAGCGTGCCGCCGGCCTCCGCCCGCCACGACCGCCAGGTCCGGAACGAGCAGGGCGTGACGATCGCCACGGAAGAAGGCGAGATCACGGCCGAGGAAAAAGCCGCGATCGACCAGAAGCGCGAGGAGGAAGAACAGCGTCAGGCGGCCGAAGCCGAAAGCCAGGCATACGACCGCATGCTGCTTGCAGCCTACCTTACGGTCGAAGACATCGAGACTCTGCGCGATCGGCGTCTGGAGCTCGTCGACTCGCAGATCAAGGTCACGGAAAACTCACTGACCAACCTGCGTGCGAAGCTCGAGGAGCTCAGGCGCAGCGAGCAGCGCTACGCGCCTCACAACGAACGCGAGGGCGCTCTGCCCGTGCCGAGGAATCTCCTGCTCGACATCGAGCGGACCGAGTCGTCGATCCTCGTGCGCGAAGAGGCGCTCGAGGATCTGCACGAAAATCAGGAACGGATCCGGCTCGAGTTCGAACGCGATATCTCGCGGTTCCGGCAGCTGAAGGGCGCCTAGCGGCGGCCCGTATGGCCGAAGCCGCCTGCGCCCCTGTGGCTGGCGGTGAATTCGCTGACCACCTCGAAAGCGACCGGCAGCACCGGGACGACGACCAGCTGAGCGATTCTGTCGCCCGGCTCGATGCGAAAGAGTTCGGTGCCGCGGTTCCAGCAGGAAACTTTGAGCTCGCCCTGGTAATCGGAGTCGATCAGCCCGACGAGATTTCCCAACACGATGCCGTGCTTGTGTCCGAGTCCCGATCGCGGGAGGATCATTGCGGCAAGCCCCGGGTCCTTGAGATGGATGGCGATACCCGTCCCTATCAGCTCGGTTGCACCCGGCGGCAGCTCGATGACGTCGTCGATGCAGGCGCGTAAATCGACGCCGGCGGACCCGGCCGTTGCCGCTTCAGGAAGTGGAAAATCCGCGCCGATACGCTGGTCGAGAATTTTGAGCTCGAGCGGTTGGCGCTCCGTCGCACGATCCATTCAGCCGGCTGCCTGAGTCGCGCCATCGGGCCTGCGCGTGGCATTGAATTGCTCCGCGATCAGCACGATCAACCGCCGCGCCACGGCGGGCTTCGTGTCCTCACCGATTTCGGCCGAACCGTTGTTCCAGAATACATGCAGAGCGTTGGTCTCGCGATCGAAGCCGCAACCCGGCCCGACACGGTTCGCTGCGATCATATCGACCCGCTTGGATTCGAGCTTCCGCTGAGCGTGCTCGCGGACGTGCTCGGTCTCGGCCGCAAACCCGACAGTAAAAGGCCCCCCGGGCAGAGCCGCGATGCTCGCCAGCGTATCCGGTGAGCGGATGAGGTCGAGCGAGATCTCCTCATCGGTACGCTTGATCTTCTCCGCTGCCGCCGTCAACGGACGGTAGTCTGCCACCGCCGCGCAGCCGATGAAGATATCCGTGCCCTGCGCTACCCGATTCGACTCCCTGAACATGTCTTCGGCCGTTTCGACGAACACCCGTTCGACGCCCGGCGGACTGTCGAGCCCGACCGGGCCGCTGATCAAAAGGACACTGGCCCCGGCCTCGCTGGCAGCGGCCGCGACCGCATAACCCATCTTGCCGGAGCTGCGATTGGTGATGTAGCGGACCGGGTCGATCGGCTCGCGCGTCGGGCCTGCAGTGACCACGACGCGGCGGCCGGCCAGCAGCTGCGGCGCGAGCCAGGTTGGCTCGCTGAGCATGGCCGCTGCGATATCGGCCGGTTCGACCATGCGCCCGAGACCCGTCTCGCCGCAGGCCTGTTCACCCTCGGCAGGCCCCAGCAGCCGGACGCCGCGCGCCTTCAAGGTCGCGCAGTTCTGCTGCACGGCGGGATGGGACCACATCACGCGGTTCATTGCCGGCGCAAGCGTTATGCGAGCCTCGGTCGCAAGGCAGACGGTTGATAAGAGGTCGCCCGCGAATCCCGAAGCCAGGCTCGCGATGATGTTTGCCGTTGCCGGCGCGATGACGATCTGATCCGCCCAGCGGGCAAGCTCGATGTGGCCCATGGCAGCTTCCGCGGCTGCATCGAAGAGGTCGCGCCGCACCGGGCGCCCCGACACGGCCTGCAGCGCCGCGGGGCCGACGAACTCCTCGGCTGCCCGGGTCATGACGACCTGGACTTCGGCACCGCCGGCGATCAGCCGCCGGACGATTTCCGGCGACTTGTAGGCAGCCACGCCGCCCGTGACGCCGAGCAGAATGCGGCTCGATTTGTTGACTTGCGATTCGGTCATGACCCGCTCAGATGAGTGCGCCACTCGAGCTTACTCCGCATGGACCCGGGATTTCCAGGGCCGGCGCCGCCTTTTCTGGGCCAGAAAACGGCTAACTGACCGTGCATTACTGCCTGCCCGCCAGCAAGCTTCGGGGACCACGGAAGGTTATGGCGACGCAGATGACGGGCACCACCCTGATGCAGGCGCGACGGCGTCTCCGGCGGTCCGGCGCCAGCCGGCTGACGGATGCCGAAGTCCTTGCACTCGTGATCGGCAGCGGCAGCAAGAGCAGGGACGCTCTTGACTTCGCCGAAGCGCTGCTCCGCTCGCGGGGCGGTCTGCACCGCCTCGGCGCCAATGCCGGGGCGATGAGGCGCGAGGGCCTCGGTGATGACCGAATAGCGCGCATCGAGGCGGCATTCGAGCTCGGGCGGCGCTGCATCGAGGGCCCCGTCAACCGCCGCCGGGCATTCAAGAAGCCATCCGATGCGGCCGGCTGCTTTCGGGCCCGGCTTGCCAATCTCGGCCACGAAGTCTTCAGCTGCCTGTTCCTCGACACCCGCCACCGGCTCATCGCCTATGAGCCGCTGTTTCGCGGCACGATCGACGGTGCCGCCGTTTACCCGCGCGAAATCGTCAAGCGCGCACTCGACTGCAACGCGGCCGCGATCATCCTCGGCCACAACCATCCATCCGGCGATTGCGAGCCCAGCGAAGCCGACCGCAACATCACCGCCAAACTGTCCAAGGCACTGGCTCTCGTCGACATCCGCCTGCTCGACCACCTCGTGGTGAGCCGGCAGGGTCACGTCTCACTGGCCGAGAGGGGCTGGCTCTAGCTCCACCGGCCGGGCATCGGCCAGAGTCGGGATACCGCAATCCCGAGTGATCTCGCGATATCCAGCGCGGTCCGGTTGCCGCTGCCGGGCCGTTTCTGTATAGTCGCGGCCCCGTTTTCAAAGCTTTGGCTGGTTCGAAAATGTCCCGAGTTTGCCAGGTGACAGGCAAGAAGCCGATGGCCGGAAACAATGTTTCCCACGCCAACAACAAGACGCGCCGGCGTTTTCTGCCGAACCTGCACACGCATCGGTTCTGGCTCGAAAACGAGAAACGCTACGTCAAGCTGCGTGTATCGCAGAAGGGCTTGCGTATCATCGACAAGCTCGGCATCGAGACGGTGCTCGAGCAGATGCGTGCACGCGGCGAGCGTGTCTGAGGCCTAGCGCGGAGGCGGCGATGCGAGAAAAGATTCGACTGATGTCAACGGCGGGTACGGGTCACTACTACACGACGACCAAGAACAGACGGCTGCATCCGGAGAAGATGGAAGTCCGCAAGTTCGACCCCAAGGTCCGCCAGCACGTCATCTATAAAGAGACCAAGATCAAGTAATCCGCCCGGTCCTCAGGCCGGTGACCGGACCGGCTGAAACGATCGCAGATATCTCGCGAACTCGGTCAGCTGCTGATTGCCGCTCTCCTCGGCACGTCTGCACCACAGCCTGAAGTCTTCCAGCAGTCTCTCGTTACTCGTATGGGCCCCCTCCCAGAGGGCCTTGAGCTCGTTTCTGAACCGCAGCACGAGATCGAGTGACGGGAGCTGGCTCGTCAGCTCTCCGAGGCGCTGCCGATCGGGCTCATCGAGCAGCTGCGGGTTCCAGGTCAGCCACCTCCGGACTTTCGGCACCAGCGCCTTCGCATTCGCACCCAGCATCTCGCATTCGCGCCGGATAACCGGCAGCGTGACCTTGTGCATATAGGCACGCAGCACGTGCATCCGGTTGATCAGCACCGAGCGCAGCATCTCGAGATCCGGGGAATCCGTTGCTGCACCCAGATCGGGCTCACTCGCAACGCGCCGGATCCGGGCGAGCCCGAGCGCCGTGAACACTTTGAGCTGCAGCCATCCCATGTCGATCTCGCCGCGGCGCAGTGCAAACTTCGCCGAGGTCGGAAACGCGTGGTGGTTGTTGTGCAGCTCTTCGCCGCCGATGAATATCCCGATGGGCCAGAGATTCGTCGACGCGTCGTTGGTCTCGAAGTTC
>JASFSD010000070.1:0-9186 GCA_050114575.1 Gammaproteobacteria bacterium
TCAGCCCCCAACTCGAGCAGCGAGCGTATGAGCGGCAACGGACCGTGATAGATCGCGTACTCGAGCAGGTAACTGTCGAGACCGGACGGCCCGCGGCAGTTCGGGAAGTCCGGCGAGTCCTCGAATGCGGCCTGCAGGGCCGTGAGATCACCGCGTCGGAAAGCTTCGTGAATCGAAATTGCGTCCTTCATCAGCCAGCAGGCCGTGATCCAAGCTCATTCTCGTTGGTCATTGTTCTCCTCGCCAAATGGCCTTGAGAGTGGAGAGGAGCGTGGCATGCTTTTTTTGAGCTTTCACGATAAACGATGCGCTGGAAACGTACCAACCAATATGTGGCCGTGCGGTCTGCCAGGGGCCAACGCAGCTCTCGGAATCTCCGTTTGCCGGTGAAAAATGCAGAATTCTGTAGTCGCTTGACGATCCTGACTACGTGGGAGTAGGGTCTTCAGTCAACTCCCGAAAAGTGAAGGAACGGAGCCCTGGATTCCTTCAGTTCGGGCGTCCGGCAGCTTGCTGCGTCTGGCGGACGGTTTGACGGCTTTGTCACGGCACATGATGCCGATCAGAATTTTGGAGGCACAAATGTTTACACGAGCTTTGGGATGCGTCGTCTTTTTCGCGTGTCTGCTGGCCGGCACCTCGGTCCAGGCGCATCACTCGACCGCCAGCATCTACGACCCCGGGAAGGAGAGCGAAATTACGGGCACGCTCGCCGCGCTCCAGTTCGTGAATCCGCACGGGTCCATAACGGTCACGGTGACGAACGACGACGGCAGCACGACCGACTGGACGTTTACGACCGGTTCGGCTACGGCTCTTGCCCGTCGCGGGATCTCAAAAGTCGGCCCCAATGCGCTAAAGGTCGGCGAAGAGTTGACGGTGACGTTCACCCCGGCGCGGAACGGGGCTCCTTTGGGAGGCCTGAGGTCGGTGATTCGGGCGGACGGCACAGTCCTGCAAAACGAGGGCGGCAATTAGTCACCGCGCCGTCAACTGGAGATCACTATGGCTTCTCGAAGAAGAATGATGTGGGCACGCGTCGCAATCGTTGCGGCTCTGATGCTCAGCCTGCCTTCCCTGTCCAGTGCACAGCGCCGCAACAGCGAGCCGGAGTACACGCCCGCGCCCGGCGCAACGGATCTGAAGTCAGTCCTGTTCAACTGGGCCTGGCACATGGGTATGCTCAGGAGCACCGAGGAATACGATCTGGTCATGTCGCTCGTCTACGAGGGCACGGGCACCATGCAGGTCGGCGGACAGCCCTGCAATGTGTCGAGGTACCGCTCCGATATCAGCTACCAGAGGTCGGGTGAGCGGATACGGATCACCGGTACTCGGCCAAATGGCCAGAGTTGCTCAACGATCCAGGTCTTGAGTGGTGCGTATACCTGGAACGAAGACATGCAAGGCGCCGAGCTGGTTCCAGGTGAGGGCACAGCCACGCCGATGCCGGCAACCGTAGAGGAGCGGATGATCCGCCTCTGGGCAGGCCCGCAGGGTGCGTGGAAGGCCGCAATGGCCGGCACTCAGTACCCCAACGCACCGGAAATGACGGGTAGACCGCGCAATTTGCCGGAAGACGTAATGACGGTAGGTCGAACCTCGGTCGAGTGGATGGGCGGCAAGCCGGTGCTGTCGTTCCCGATTCCGGGTGTGCCCAATGCAAGGGCGACCGCAACGCTCGACGATCGGTTCATGGCCGAGAGCGTCGTGGTGGAGAATGGCGCCGACACGTACGAATTCACCTACAGCGACTATCGAGACTGGAACAATCCGCTTCACCCCGCCGAGGCATTCTTTGCCGGCAGAATGACCGAGACGAGGAACGGCACCGTCGTCCGCGACATCACGACGACGATGACGGAAACCGGTCAAATGTATGTCGTGATGCCCGTGCCGGCCAGCGTCATGGCGGCGATCACGCCGACGCATCAGCCGCCTGAATGGACGCTGACGCCCCGCGAAGCGCCCCCGATCGAGGCCGTCCCCACGCCGCGTCGGGCCGATGGCAAGCCCGACCTGACCGGAAACTGGGGGCGCGCGCCCAATCCCATCACGGGCAGTGGCAGCCGCCGCTGTGGGCCAACGCAGCTGCCGGGTGGAGGTATCAACCCTGACATCGGATGCCAGAGCGGGGCAGACAACTTCTTTGTCGATTACGCCTGGATCTCGCCGTCGCGCTTCGGGATCCTGGGGCACCCGACTTACAAGCCCGAGTACTGGGATCAGATCCAGGAACTCGACATGTGGACGAACAAGTACGATCCAATCATGACGTGCCGGCCGATAGGCATCCCGCGGCATGGCACGCCCCGGCGAATTATCCAGACCGACTACGACGTCATCTTCTTCTACGGTGCGAATGCCGATTACGGCGGCGGTAACAACGAATACCGCGACATCCCCATCGATGGTCGCGAGCTGACCGAGCAGCAGCTGAACCTGTCAGCGTTCTACGGGCAAAGCACAGGCCACTGGGAAGGCGATACGCTCGTCATCGAGTCCATCAATTTCGACGATTCGACATGGTTCGGACGCGGAGGCTTCTTCCACACCGGCAGCATGCGAACCGTCGAGAGGCTCACCCGCGTTGGCAATGAGCTCCACTACGACATGACGGTCGAAGACCCAGAAGTGCTCCTCGAGCCCTGGGTGATGCCGACCCGCGTCCTGCAGCTGGTCGATCGCGACGTCGTCATGGCCGAGCGCGCGCATTGCGAAGTGTACGAAGAGGGCAACGAGACGAGTCAGGTTCGACACTGATTCAGGACGAGCGGTAGACGCCGCCGGCGGCTCGTCGAGCGCACGGTTCGTGCGCTCGGCACCGCTATCGTCCCAGCTCCGCTCCTCTTCGAATTTTCGATTGAGGTACAGGCCATGTTCGACACCGTCTTTCGATGCCTGTTTTCAGTTTCGTTGCTGTGGGCGTCGACCGTGGTGGCGCAACCCATGGTTGTTCTGGGCGGCGGCCAGAAAGCCCAGGATTGTTTCACGAATGCCGAAATCGCGGCCGGTGATGTGCCGGTGAGCAGCAGGAGCCTCCTGGAACCGTGTGATTACGCCCTGGAGCACCTTGCAATGAGCCCGCGGGATACGGCTGCAACGCTTGCCAACCGGGGGATCGTCCATGCCGCGCTCAGTGATTTCGATGCCGCATTGTCCGATTACGAGGCCGCGATAGAGCTCGGGCCGTCGACACCGGAGTTCTATATCAACAGGGGCAACTCATTTTTTATGCTGCGTGAATATGGCAAGGCGCTCGATGACTATGACCTGTCCCTGGAGTTGGGAATCGAGCAGCGCCATTTCGCATACTTCAATAAGGGATTGACATTAGAGAGACTCGGAAACGATCCGGCGGCGGAGCAGGCGTATCTGCAGGCACTGGAGTCTCTTGCCGGTTGGACTAAGCCGGAGGAAAAACTCGATCGCGTACGCCAAAGAATGGCTGAAGCCGCCGCGGAATAGTCAGGCGTCAATGAAGTGGGGACAGCGCCCATTTCCCGGGAATTGGGCTCTGACCCCTCTTCAGTCCGCAGCTGCGCGGAACGCACGCTCCTCTGCATCGCGCGGATCGGTCGAGACGGGGTGGTCGCGCCAGAGCCACCGTAGCATCTCCGGCAGCATCGCGCCGCCCATGTCATGGCTGTGAACGCCAATGCCCCAGGCAAAGTTGACGTCGTAGCCCTTCTCGACGAGCGCGTTCTTGAGGCGCACGTTCTGGTAGAACCAGTCGCGGGTCTCGTCGTATTCATCATCATCGTTGAGTCCGCGGTTATCGTTGCGGCCGTCGATCATGAAAACCCGGATCGGCTTTGGCTCGCTTGCCCGGACCTTTTCCGGATACACATGCCCTCCTGAGAGATCGACGAAGGTGCCGATACCGCTCAGCACCTTGCTGAACTGATCCGGCCGCTCCCAGGCTACGGTGAAGGCGGCGATCGCCCCCGAGCTCCAGCCGCCGATGCCGTGACGTGCAGGGTCGCGCGCGATCCGGTATTCCGCGTAGAGCCGCGGCAGCAACTCGTCGACGATTAGCCGCGAGTAGCGATCGTCGACGGGATCGTACTGCTGCTGGCGCACCGAGCTGCCGTCGGCTGCGACGACACCGGGGTCGATGAAAGCCGCGATCATGACCGGCAGCTCGCCGCGCCAGATCAGGTTGTCGAGCACGTTGACGGCGCGGTAGTAGCCGTCTGGCTGAAGATAAGTCGCGCCATCGTTGAAGAGCATGAGGCTGGCCTCGGTCTCACCGTCGTATTGCGCCGGGACATAGACCCAGTAGTCGTGCTCCACGCCGGGGTAGACCGAGGTCTCGAGCGTGAACGGCCCGAGCACTTCGCCTTTGGCCACGCCGCGCTGAACGAGCGAGTCGGGTCCGAGGGAGTAAAAGGAGTCGTAGTCTGGCGGCGGCCTCGGCCCGCGCTGCGCGTCGGCCGTCTGCAGCATGAGCGCGAGGGCGAGCCCGGTGAGCGTCACCTGCCAGCCACGGGAGTTGCGTCGCACCATCTTCTCCTGATCGCGGGCCGTAGTGAAGGAGCTTAGACGATTCGATCAGGCCGGGCCAATGAGGTCGGACCGACTTCTAAAGGCCCGCGAGCGTGCGGATGTGCAGCGTCGCGCAACGGGCCAGGGCATCCAGCGCATATCCGCCCTCCAGACACGAAACGAGGCGTCCGCCGGCGTGTCGCTCAGCGCGCTCGACGATCCAGTCGCTGATCCAGCGAAAGTCATCGTCGACGAGAAGGAGCCCCGCCATGGTGTCTTCCGCGTGACCATCGAATCCCGCTGAGACGAAGATCATTTCCGGCGAGAAACGTTCGACCGCCGGGGCCCAGTGGGTCGAAACGGCCTCGCGGAACTCGCGGCCGCCGCAAGATGCGTTGCAGCCCATGTTGCTCCAATGCGTGTGCGGCGCCGACGGCTACATTGTTGAAAAGGCAGAACCCCATTGCCCTGTCACGCTCAGCGTGGTGGCCGGGTGGCCGGGTGGCCGGGTGGCCGAACGCAGCAAAAGGCATTGTCTGCGACACCCGCGATCACCAGATTCGTCGCTTCGATCGCGGCGCCGGCAGCGCGCCTGGCAGCTTCAAGGCTATGCGGTCCGATGAAGGTATCTGCATCGATTGACGCAAGCGCATCACTGATGTCCATGCGATCCGAGGCTGACACGTGCGCTGGCGAATCGGTACGGCACAACGCATCGTTTGATGCCTCCGGGGCTTCGACGACTCGCAACAGGTCGTAGATACGCTGCGTGACAAGCTCGTCGGTGATCGCGGACAGGCGCTGCGGACACTCAGGATGACCCGCCGGGACTTCGTGGAGCAGAAAGAGCGGGTGAGTCAGAAATGCCGTTGGCATCGGTAAGCGGAGTTCGCGTCAGATATCGGGAACGTGTGCGCAGCATCGTACGATGCATCAAGGAGCATTCGTCATGCAACACATGCAGGGGCAGGGGCTCGATATCGCGCCACTCTTTGAGGCGCAGTCGGTTGCGGTCGTCGGGGCGAGCGAGCGAACGGGATCGCTCGGTACGGTGATCCTGCGGAATCTGCGTGACGCAGGCTTCCATGGGCCGATCTACGCCGTCAACCCTCGTTACGGGAAGACTCTGGGCGAGAAGTGTTACAAATCGATCCGCGAGATTGCGGAGCGCGTCGATCTCGCAATCATCGTCACGCCCGCGAAAACCGTGCCCGCCAACCTCGAGAACTGCGGTGCCCAGGGCGTGTCGGCAGCCGTCGTGTTGTCAGCGGGATTTCGCGAAGTCGGTCAGGGGGGTCGTGAGCTCGAAGACGAGGCCCTCTCCGTGGCGCGGCGCCACGGTGTGCGTTTCATCGGCCCCAATTGCCTGGGAGTGATGCGTCCCGACATCGGTCTCGATGCCACATTCAGCCAGAGCATGGCGAAGCCGGGGCGTATCGCGCTCGTCTCCCAATCGGGGGCGATGTGCACGGCGATGCTGGATTGGGCCGGGCCGAGAGATATCGGTTTTTCCTGCGTGATCTCGAGCGGCATTGCTGCCGATGTGGATTTCGGCGAGATCCTGGACTACCTCGTGTTCGACGCGGCGACGCGCGCGATCATGCTGTATGTAAAGGGCATACACTACGCTCGAAGATTCATGAGTGCGCTGCGAGCCGCAGCTCGTGCCAAGCCCATCATCGTGATGAAGGCAGGGCGCTTCAGCGAAGGCGGCAAGGCCGCTGTTTTACACACCGGCGCGCTCGTGGGCTCAGATGACGTCTTCGACGCCGCGCTGAATCGAGCCGGCGTCGTATGGGTGCAGAGCTACGCGCACTTCTTCGCTGTGGCTGAAAGCCTGCACATGGGTCTTAAGACCAATGGCCCGAGGCTCGCGATCGTGGCCAATGATGGCGGTCCGGGCGTCATCGCAGCTGATTTTCTTGTCGACCGCGGCTTACCGCTGGCCGTTCTCTCGAGCAGGACACGGGCAAAACTTGACGCGGTTCTGCCGAAAGCCTGGTCCGGTGCCAACCCGGTGGATGTTCATGGGGACGCGAGTGCCGAACGTTACGCGACTGCAGTCGAAGCATGCCTCGAGGATGATGGGGTCGATGGCGTTCTGGCGATTCTGGTGCCACAGGCGTTGACGGAGCCGCTGGACGTGGCGCAGGCGGTTGCCGAGCTGGCTCGGCCGACGACCAAGCCCGTATTGAGCTGCTGGATGGGTCAGGCGTCGGTAGGGCGCAGCCGCGAGCACTTTCGTGCTGCAGCTATCCCTACCTTCAGCACGCCGGAGACGGCGATCGACGCGTTCGCGGCAGCAGCTGCCTATCCTGCGAACCAGGAGCTCCTGCTGCAGGTCCCGCGCCCGGTCAGTCTCAATATCGAAGCCGACCGCGGCGGCGCCAAGCTGATCATCGAAAGCGCTTTGGCGAGCGGTCGCACGGTGCTGGATATCATCGAATCGAAGGCCGTACTGGCTGCCTTCGGTGTCCCCATCATACGCAGCACACCAGCGCACGAGCCCCCTGAGGCTGTCGCGATTGCGGAAGAAATCGGCTTCCCGGTCGTTGTGAAGATCCACTCACCGGATATCACGCACAAGTCGGATGTCGGCGGAGTCCGCCTCGGTGTCGCAAACGGCGAGGATGTACGTACGTGCTCAAGCAGTTGACCGAGACCGCGCGACGGCTCTGCCCAACTGCCCCTATCAGGGGTGTCGTGATCGAGCCGATGTGGCAACCACGTGCGGGCCGCGAACTGATGTTGGGAGTCGTCAACGACCAGGTGTTCGGACCTGCGATCAGCGTTGGTCTCGGTGGAACAATGGTCGAGATTTTTCGTGACCGCGCTATCGGTTTGCCGCCGCTCAATGCGTTTCTATCGAGCAGGATGATCGACGGCACACGCGCAGCGCGCCTGCTGGAAGCCTTTCGAGAGAAGCCGGTGGCAAGCCGTCAAGCGCTAGAGGTGTCCATTCAAAGGCTCTCGGAAATGGTTTGCGAGCTGGCGTGGATCGAGGAGCTCGACATCAATCCACTGATCGTTGATGAGAATTCTGCGATCGCCGTTGATGCGCGGATCGTCGTCAAGCGCGTGAGTCCGGCCGCCGGCAAATATGCGCACATGGCCCATTCATCCCTATCCAATCGACCTTGTTGGTGAGCACGTGCTGCCCGATGGCACGCGGCTCGCCGTTCGGCCTATTCGGCCCGAAGACGCCGCTTTGGAGCGCGAATTCGTGGACGGCTTGTCGGAACGATCCAGGTATTTGAGATTCATGATGATACTGAAGAGCATCACGCCTCAGATGGTCTCGCGATTCACGCAGATTGACTACGACCGTGAGATGGCGCTCATTGCGGTTGCTCCGACGGATGAAGGCGAAAGACGAGTGGCTGTGGCGCGCTACGTGACCTACCGGGATGGGCGAGGCTGCGAGTTTGCGATCGTCGTCGCGGATGAGTGGCATAACAAGGGCATGATCGACCTCTCCAGGGGTCTCGGCTTCGAAGAGCACCCGATCCCCGAAGACTCGTCGCTGCTGGGCGTATCACTGCGGCTTTAGCTTTAGCGTCCCGGGAGCGATTCCGGCTGATCAGCAGGGAAAACAAAAACACGCATTGAGACGGATCAGCCGGCCAGGGCTGATCGCGCCCAGCGAACAATTTCCTTCGATCCGATCGCGCCGGAGTGTCTCAAAACTTCTCTACCGCGTTTGAACAGCACCAGGGTCGGAATACTTCGTATACCGAGCTCGTTGCCAATAGCGGGCTCAGACTGTGTGTCCAGCTTGGCAAGCAAAACGTCTGGTTCGAGTTCTCGAGCTGCCTGCTCGAACGCTGGCGCCATGGATAGGCACGGGCCGCACCAGGGTGCCCAGAAATCAACCACGATCGGTATGTCAGTGCCCCGGAGCCATTGGTGAAAGCTATGCTGCGTCAGGGCGACAGGCTTCCCGGCAAACAGCTGCTCATGACAGCCGCCGCATTTTGGCGACTGCCGCACACGGCCGGCGGGAACGCGGTTTTTCGCGAGACACGCGGGACATACGACGTGCAGCGATTCCGTCACTTTCTGCGTCTCCCCCCGAGGGCACTGATTTCATCCAGCAGGTCCAGGGCCAGTGCGGCACCGGGCAGATTGACGTGCAGGTCGCGCTGCAGGCGATATGCCGTCAACAGACGTGTGACGGCGATACCGGAAAACTCGACCCTGTTCGCGCTGATGTCGAGTGGTTCCACGATGCCCTCTTGCACCATTTCGATTACCAGCGACTCCTCGACGCCGCACACCTCACAGACTTCCTGCAGTGTCAGCGTTGTCTCTTCGTTGAGAATGACGCCCTTGACTCGTTCTGTTGCCGTCACTGCTCGACCTCCATTGCCTTACGTGGATTCATCGGCATGATCTCGGCCATCTTGCGGTAGTACTCTTCCTGAGCTGTTGTCTCCGCAGGAGGCGTCACGATTTCCAGCACGACGTGCTGATCGCCGGGTGGGTTGCCCGGTAATCCTTTTCCCTTCAGGCGGAGTTGACGACCGGATTGCGAGCCCTTCGGTATGCGCAAATCGACTCGACCGGACAATGTGGGCACCCGGACGGTGCTGCCGAGAGCTGCTTCCCACGGCGTGATCGGCAGCTCGACGGTGATCTGCTTGCCGTGGACTTTGAACACGGGGTGAGGCAGGAGCCGGATGCGGAGAAAGAGGTCGC
>JASFSD010000071.1:0-9130 GCA_050114575.1 Gammaproteobacteria bacterium
GAGCTCGTCGAAACAGCGATGCAGCATGAACTGCACGCCTTTCTCACGGGCCGAGAACTCGAGGCAGCGCGCGAGGGCGGCACCATTGCCGACGGCGCCCTCGGTCGCCGTCCGGTCAGCGCGAGTCATCTGCACCGGCGCGAAGGCGCTCGACCGTTCGCGATCGGCAATGCCGGCATCTTCTGCCGTCACCGTGCCGGCCTTGATGTCGGTCTTGTCACCCAGCATCAGAAAGGCCGTCGCGCCGCGCGCGCGCGACATGCCACCACCGACGTGAGTGCCGTTTATACGGCCGAAGCGGACGTAGTTGTCGGTCAGGAATTCGCGCGTCGCGTAGCAATTCTCGGCCCAGGCCCGAACCATCTCACGCTCGTTATAGCGGTACGGGTTCTGTCCGCGATTGTCGGTTATCGACCAATCTGTGATGTCCTCGAACAGAAGCTCGACGTTGTCGTCGAGCTCTTCTGGAGCCTCGAGCGGATCGGCTGTGACCAGGCCCTCTTTATCGCTGGCACCGTTCATGTCTCTAATCTGAAGTGGGTCACCGCCGCCCAGAGAGACGAACGAGCCGCTGTGAATCATGCGGCCGCCAACGTCGAAGTTCTGATCGACGACCAGCACCGAGGCGCCGAGATCACGCGCACGGATCGCGGCGGTAAGTCCGGCGCAGCCGCCGCCCGCAACGACGACGTCGACATCGTAGTGCCAATCCATGCCGCGGGCTGCACTCGACTCGCCCTGCGCTCGCGCCGAGTCGCCATCGAGTAACGCCGCCGCACCGATCCCGGCCGCGGCGCTCGAGGTGACAAAGTCGCGGCGGCTAACGCGCTGTTTCTGCTCGGAACGAGGTCCTGTTCGCTTTTTTGCCATTTCGATCCCCCCGAATCGTCAGCCCGGTCATTCTGTGCCGATCACGCAAACGTTGCAACGCGCCTTGGAAAGGGTGCGCTGACCGCGGGCAGGCCGGCGACGGCCCGCTCGCGAGACCGGGCGTTACCAGTCGCAGCCGGCGCACTCCGGAGCGACGTCGTGCGCCTCCAGCACATCGAAGATGAGGGCCCGCCAGGTGTCATTCGGCTGCCAGACCGATTCCATGTCGGCCTTGGCATCGGCAATCGGCACGCCCTGCTCCAGGACGCGATAAAGAAAGGCGAATGCGGATGCCCTGAAGTTGACCTGGCAGTGGAGCAGCGTCTTCTTGGACGGCTCCTGCCGCATGACCGCGGCGAAACTCTCGAAGTCCGCCGCTGTCGGAGCGCTCCAGACCACCGGGATCTGGACATAGTCCATGCCGAGATCGCGGACGAGCCTGTCTTCGCCGGCAATGGCATCGCGGTCTGTTGAGAAAGCGATGTATACGACTCTGTCGTAGCCTGCATCGCGAATCAGCTCGAACTGTTCCTCGGTCGGCTGCCCCGCGCTCGCGAACGACTCGGAGTATTCGCGAAAGTTGACGATCTCATTGAGGGACTGCGCGCCGGCGAGCGGCGCAGCCAGAAGGTATGCGAGGAGCACGAAAATGCGTCTTGAGTTCATGCTGGGTTCGCGGCGTAGCGCCGTTTCCATAGGTTGATGCTGACGGGGACCGATACGTTCAGAAAGAAGGCGGAAAACATCAAAGTATAGAAGGCCTCGGTGCTCAAAATGTCGTTCTGCACATAGGCAATGTCCATCACGATGAAGGCAAGCTCCGCTCTGCCCAGCATCCCGAGCCCGACGAGCATGCTCTCGGGCCACTCCATTCCACTCGTATACCGCGCGGCGAGACCTGCGGACAATACCTGCCCGACCAGAAGACCGACCGTCATGATCAGGGTTTCGGGCAACACGGAAACGACGACATCCCACTCGAGGACGATCTCGGTACCGAGCAGCACAAAAAAAACCGGACCGATCCAGGAAAACGCAACGTTGTCGAGAATTCGCCGCGTATCTTCGTAGCTGTCGCGGTCGACTTCGCCCTCGAAGTATTCCTCTCGCAGAATCAGCCCGCCCATGTAGGCGCCGATTGCAGGATGGAAGCCGAAGTAGTGGGCGACGATGCCCGTGGCAACTGCGACGATCAACGCGCCCAGCGTGGCGTACTGTCCCCGTTCGAAGCGCAGCAGATGTTTGATGCCGTATTTCCCGAGGATAGGGACGTGACGCACCCAGCCGGCCGGCTCGTGCGGGAGGAGCCAGGCGGCCGCCATCCAGATCACAATAAAAAAGGCGATCGTCTTGGCGATGATGGCCGCGATCTCCGCGGCGTCGGGAACCGTGTCTCCGGTCACGAGCGGGATCATGACGGCAACGAGCGCAAGCGAGGCGATGTCGTCGAGCAATGCGGAGCTCATGATTCGGGTCGCCGCCGGTGTCGTGGAAAGCCCCTCGCTCTTGAGGCAGGCCATGGTCAGCGACACGGCGGTGGCCGTCATCGCCAGTCCGCACAACAGAGAAACGGCCGTATCGCCCCAGAAATAGTCGGCGACCGCGTAGGCAACGAGAAAGGGTGCAAGCGCACCGAAAAACGCAATGCCCCAGCTCTTCTTGGCGCTTAGGACGAATGTGCTCGTGCTCTCCTCGAACCCGAGCGCAAACATGATCACGATGATGCCGAGCTCGGCGAAGCTCCTCAGAAACTCGTTCGGCTCTTCGGGCAGCAGACCGATATTGACCAGAATGAACCCGGCAAAGAGGTAATACAGGACCGGAGTCAGTCGAGTCTTGCGCGCGGCAACGACGGCGACGAACACGGCCGCCCAGATCAATACGAGTTGCTCCAGTGCCTCCATGCCAGAATTCCGACTTATCGACGCACAGCGACAGGTGAAAGGTCGAACATCGGGCGCCATCCGCCCTACACCCGAGTCGGCGGCGATGGTAGCACGCAAAGGGCTCGGGGCCGCATCGCGAGAATCCGCAGCGCTGCGACGCGATTGGCGCTTTACTCACGGGCAACTGCGGTCTATTTTTAGCTTGTGAGCCTGATCTTCAGACAGTTGCAGGATCCAACGTCCTCGACCTATACCTACCTGCTCGGTGACCGACAGGGTGGTTCCGCCGTGCTCATCGACCCGGTGTTCGAGCAGGCCGAGCGTGACGCGGCTCTGGTTCGCGAGCTCGGGCTGACGCTGACACATACGCTCGACACGCATATGCATGCCGATCACATCACCGCCGCCTGGCGCCTGAAGAACTGGCTGGGCAGTCGCATTGCCATTTCGGCTGCCGCCGGCACCAAGGGTGCCGACCTCGAGCTCGAACCGGGTGACAAGCTCGAGTTCGGTGACCGCTGGCTCGAAGCCAGGGCGACGCCAGGCCACACCGACGGCTGCATGAGCTTCGTGCTTGACGACCAGTCCCGGGTCTTCACGGGCGACGCGCTGCTGATCCGCGGCGCAGGTCGAACCGACTTTCAGCACGGCAGTGCCAGCGCTCTCTATCACTCGGTAGTCGACCAGCTGTTCACTCTGCCGGAAGATTGCCTCGTCTACCCGGCGCACGACTATCGCGGCCTGACGGCTAGCAGCATATTTGAGGAGAAGCGCTTCAATCCCAGACTCGGTGGCGATCGCAACGAGGGCGATTTCGAAGGCTTCATGCGCAATCTGGGACTTGCCCACCCGAAGCGCATCGACGAGGCGCTTCCCGCCAACGAAGTGTGTGGCCACATACCTGCGGCGGAGCTTCCAATGAGCGACAGCTGGGCGCCTCTGCGTCGCACCTATGCGGGAATCGACGAGGTCGACGCCGAGTGGGTGGCTTACCACCGCGATACGACGACAATCATCGACGTGCGCGAGCCGAGCGAGTACGTCGGACCGCACGGGCATATCGAAGGCGCAACCCTGATACCCCTCGGCGATCTGGCCAGCGCACTCGAGTCACTCGAAACCGACAAGCCTATCGTAACCGTCTGCCGTTCCGGCGGCCGCTCGGCACAAGCATACGTGCTGATGAAGCGCGTCGGGCTCGATCGTGTCGCCAACCTGACCGGCGGCATGATTCGGTGGCACGAGCTCGGCCTGCCGGTCGTCCACGACGCCTGATCGCCGCCTCGGCCAAAGGCTATACTCTGCACTGAGTCGTTTGGGCTGGAAGAGGATCGATCGATGCGGTATTCGTCACGCCTGGACAGTCCGAGATTCGCAATCGGCGCAGTGATTGTGCTCGCCGGCCTGTGCATCGTTCAGGCATCGCCTGCTCCGGCGCAACAGCCTCCTGCAGCGAGGCACAGCGTGATGCTGCTGACGGGCCAATCGAGCATTTATCACGACTGGCAGAAAAGCAGCCGCATCATCGAGGGCATTCTGGACGACGCGGAGCGGTTCGACCTCGATGTGGTCACGACCCCACCCGCAGGCGAACCGATGGACGACTTTTCGCCCGCATGGTCGGACTACGAGGTCGTGGTCATGGATTACGACGGCGACGCCTGGCCCGCAACTACGCGGCAGAGCTTCGTCGACTACGTCGCGGGCGGCGGCGGGCTCGTGCTCGTCCATGCTGCCGACAACGCGTTTCCGGACTGGCCGGAGTTTCAGGAAATGGCGGGCGTCGGGGGTTGGCGGGGCCGCGACGAGTCCGCCGGGCCGATGCTGCGCTGGCGCGACGGCCACGCTGTCGTGGAGACGGGATCGGGCACGGCCCAGCATCCGCCGCCGCACGACTTCCGGGTCGAAACGCGGGCGCCGGACCACCCCGTGATGCGCGGGCTGCCGACGCTCTGGATGCAGGCGCACGATGAGCTCTACAGCCAACTGCGCGGTCCGGCCCGGAACGTGGCGATTCTGGCAACGGCCAGGGCCGAGACGTCGCTGCCGAACGGGACCGGCGAGCACGAGCCGATACTGATGGCCATTCGCTACGGCAATGGCCGCGTCTTCCACACGACGCTGGGCCATGTAGGGCCGCGAGACGAGCTGCCGGTTGCGACCATGGGCTCGGTTGGATTCATCGTCACCCTGCAGCGCGGCACCGAGTGGGCCGCCTCCGGACACGTGACCCAAGCCGTGCCCGCGGACTTCCCCGGGCCGGACGCCCCCGTGCTTCGCGACCTGCGTTAGCCGCTCGGCGTCAGCTTGTAGAGCCGGCCGTCACCGCCGCGGCTGCCGCCTTCGAGCGCCCAGATTGCGCCATCGGGCCCCTGCGCGAGACCTCGTACCCGCATGCCCATATCGAAGTGCTCGGCCTCGTGCGCGCCGCCCTCGGCGTCGAACTCGATTCGGCGAATGGACTGTGACGACAAGCCGCCGATGAACGCATTACCGCGCCATTCGGGGAAAGCGTCACCGTCGTAGAAGAGCAGGCTCGACGGTGAAATAGAGGGCACCCAGTAGACTGCCGGCGCGTTGAAATCGGGCCGCGTGTCGTGATCCGGAATATGGCCGCCACCGTAGTTGACGCCATTGGAGACGATCGGCCAGCCGTAATTGGCGCCGCGCTCGACTCGATTCAGCTCGTCTCCCCCCTGCGGCCCCATCTCGACATTCCAGAGCTGGCCCGACGAATCGAACGCCAGACCGAGCGGATTGCGATGCCCCGAAGACCAGATCTGCGCCGTCACGCCGCCCCGATCCGAAAACGGATTGTCCTCGGGCACGGCGCCGTCGTAATTCAGTCGCACGATCTTGCCGAGATTTTCCTGCATATCCTGCGCCGGCGTCCCTTGCTGACGCTCGCCGGAGCTGATCCAGAGATAGCCATCGCCGAAGGCGATTCGCTGACCGAAATGCCCGCGGCGCGGAATCTCCTCGGACTGGCGCCAGACAACCTCCAGATCCTCGAGCGCTCCGCCGTCCGCATCGAGCCTGAGTCGGGCGCGGGCCACTGCCGCCTGCCCCGGCGGCTCGCTGTAGCTGAGATAAACGAGGCGGTTGTCGGAAAAATCCGGATGCAGGACGACGTCGCCGAAACCGCCCTGGCCGGCATAAGCCACTTCGGGCACGCCCGAAATATCTGCTTCAGTGCCATTGTCGACATCGAGAATCTTGAGCTCACCGGCCTTCTCGGTCACCAGGAGGCGCCCGTCCGGCAGAAAGCGAATTGCCCAGGGATCGTCGAAATCGGCTACCTGAACAGCCGTGAATGCCGCGTGCTGGGCGTTGACACCATTGTCGCACGCAACACAGGCCGCAAAACCGAGGATGGTGAGCGAAACAATTCGGCTCGTTGTTGGCATCGTATTCCCCATGATGACTCTGTCCGTCTGACCGGTTTACGGCTCGAGTGGTTCCGCAGCCCGGAACCGGCTTGTCAGTACCCGTCGCTTCGGGCCTAATAACGCCATCATGCCAGACCAGAATATCCGGCAGAAAATTGCCGACAGCAAGCTATTCTCGGGCCTTTCCGCCGAGGCGCTCGACTTCCTCGCCGAGCATGCCGAACACAGGCACCTCGGCGAGGGCAAGGTTCTGTTTCACCAGGGCGACCGTGCAACCCAGTTCTTTCTGATGCTCGATGGTCATCTCTCACTCGAAATTCCGGCAATCGAAGGTCCCGTGCTGGAGCTCCAGGACATCGGCCCGGGTCGCGTCGCCGGCTGGTCGTGGCTGATCCCGCCCAATCGCTGGCATTTCCAGGCGCGGGCTCGGACCGAAATCGACTATCTCGAGTTCGACGGAGAAGCCATCCTGGCCCATTGCGAAGCCGAGCCCAAGTTCGGATACGAGCTCGTCAGGCGTTTCTCGGCGCTGATGTCCGAACGACTCGACTTCGCGCGCCAGAAAATGATGGCCGAGTGGAAGCCCATCGGCTTCGCCTGATCCCGATCGCCGCTGGGGGGGCTGGTAATGAGGCTGAAATTCAAAGCGATCGCGCTGGTCATGCTGGCGAGCTTGTGGGTTCCTGCCTACGCTCAGGGGCAGGCCGCGGCCAACGCACGCGGCTTCGAGGTCCCGCCACTGCCGGAGCAGCCGCTCCGTTATTCGACCGGAGAAGGCATGGACGTCCGCGTCGTCGTCCTGGCCCGTGGCCTCGAATACCCGTGGAGCATTGGCTTCCTCCCGAACGGCGACAAGCTGGTCGTCGAGCGCGCGGGGCGTCTGCGTATCATTCGCGACGACAGGCTGCTTCCCGATCCGGTCGAGGGCGTTCCCGACGTGCGAGCACAGGGATTCGCCGGCCTCGGCGATATCGCCGTGCATCCCGGCTTCGAGCGGAACGCCTATATCTATCTCAGCTACAACAAACCCGATGCCAGCGGCGGTGGCTCGCTCGCAATCGCGAGAGGCGTCTGGCGCGACGATACGCTGACACAGGTGGAGGACATCTTTGCCACCGCAAGCGCCGGCGGCATCTCGCGCCTGATCTTCGGCCCTGACGGCAGGCTCTACGCCAGCACGTTTGTCGGCCAGGGCGACAGCTCCCAGGATCCGAATTCGCATGGCGGCAAAGTTTTGCGGCTCAACGACGACGGCTCGGTTCCGGCGGATAACCCGTTCGTCGGCATGAGCGGTTACCAGCCCGAGATATTTACGCTGGGCCATCGGACGCCATCGGGGCTCACGGTGCACCAGCCGAGCGGGACGATCTACGAGGTCGAAATGGGCCCGAACGGCGGCGACGAGGTCAACGCGCTGATTGCCGGCGGCAACTACGGTTGGCCGCTGGTGAGCCTCGGCAGATCCTATCCGGGGCCGTGGCAATCCGAGACGTTCAATCGCGACGGGATGGAGGACCCGGTGGTGTTCTGGATGCCCTCCATTTCGACATCCGGCCTCGATTTCTATACCGGAACCAGGCTCGCGGCATGGACCGGAGACCTGTTCGTCGGCGGCATGCGCTACGGTGAGATGTCGGGCACCGGACAGCTGCAGCGCATTCGCTTCAACGAGGACATGCAGGAGATTCGACGTGAGATTCTGCTCGCGGATCTTCGCCATCGAATCCGCGACGTCCGCCAGGGGCCGGACGAGCTGCTGTATCTCCTGACGGATTCAGACCAGGGCGCCGTGTTGCGAATCGAACCGGCCAGATAGGTCGGGCTCTTGACCGGATCTTTCAGGCTGCTTCAGCCGCGAACCGCTGCGGCGGCTCTTCGAAGCGCTAGTCGTCTTCCTGAGCCCGACTTTCCTGCCGCTCGCGCCGGCGCTGCTGACGCGGCGACTCGTAATTCTCGACAGCCGAGCGCAACGTCATCAACCGGATGATCTGCTCGTTCAGCGCGGGGTCCGTATTCACGGCCTCGAGCATTACCTCCTCGAACTGACGCTGCATCTGCATCATCTGAGGCTGGACATCGAGAATCGCATCGTTGAACACGAGGACGTCCTCGTCCGTGGTGCCGAGCCCCTGCATGATCGAGACCGACTGCTGGTTCAAAGGCGTTCCTGAAACCCCGTGCGGCAAACGCGCGTCGGAATATTGCTGCCGGTTGGATACTCGGTATCACAGTCGACGTGAAAGTCGGGGTTCTCGATAACGAGATTCAGGCGATCGTAGAAGTCTTCCGTGAGCTGCGCACCTTCTCGAATCATGGCGCTGAGCGAGCGCTGACCGCGGACGATCACCTCTTCCATCGTTCCCGCGGCCGCCTGGGCCCGAGTCCGCGAGTCGCTCGAGCTCTGGACGACGACATCCTCCTGCACGGCTTCCTGTGCCTGACCCAAGGTAAATGAAACCGAGGCCAGAACGAGACAGCTCGTGACTGCACGCCTTGACGAAACGCAAATGGAAGACAGCCTGAACATGATTGCGCTCTCGACAATTGTCCAACTGCGGACGAACATAGCCAATTCCGGGCTCCGGCGCTCGCCATGAATCTCAAGTATTCCCTCGGCTCAACGCAAACGAAAATCCTCGAGCGCCGGCGGCGTCACGGCGACCTCAACCGGCAACTCCAGCTGCGGTAGCCACTCGTAAGGAATCCGGTATCCACGGTACACGGCATTGGAACGCCGCGCGCCCGAGAAAACCCCATGCATGTATTCCCAGACGATGTCGCCATCGGCAGTGACTTCGAACAGTCTTCCTCCGGCCCCCTCGGTGATGAGCGTGTTGCCGTTCGGGAGCCTTTGCGCGCCGCTGATATTGGTGCTGAAGAAATTCGGCCCGGCGTAGGACCAGACCAGCTCCAGCGTCACCGGGTCGATCTCGACGACGCGGGACGTGGCGCGCGCGTAGATCCCACTCCCGTTCAGAGCGATCG
>JASFSD010000072.1:0-9055 GCA_050114575.1 Gammaproteobacteria bacterium
CCAGCCTGGTTGCGAGCATTCTGGCGGAGGCCAATCTCGATCCGACCTTCGTCATCGGCGGGCGGCTGGCGAGCGTGGACGCCAACGCGCGTCTCGGCGCGGGGCGTTATCTAGTGGCCGAGGCGGATGAGAGCGACGCGTCGTTTCTGCACCTGCAGCCGATGATCGCCGTAGTCACCAACGTCGATGCCGATCATCTGGTGGCCTATGAGGGTGACATCGACCGGCTCAAGCAGGGTTTTCTCGAGTTCCTCCACAACCTGCCCTTTTACGGAGTGGCGGTGATGTGCAGTGACGACGCGAACGCTCGCGAGTTGATTCCCGAGGTGGGTCGACGCGTCGTCAGTTACGGGCTGGGCGAGCGCGCCGACGTTCGCGGCAGCGAGCTCAAGCCCGAGGGGCTCGCCACGCGATTCACGCTGGAACACCCGGCGTTCTCCGGCGCCGAAGAGTTCCTGCTCAACCTGCCGGGGCGGCACAACGTGCTGAATGCGATGGCAGCCATCGCCGTGGCCGTCGAGCTCGGTGTCGAGATCGACGCCATTCGAAGCGCTCTGGCCGGATTCTCCGGTATCGATCGGCGCTTGCAGGTGCTCGATACGGTCGAGACCGATGTCGGCCACGTGCTGTTCGTCGACGATTACGGCCACCATCCAACCGAGATCGAGGCGACACTGGCCGCCGCCGCGACCGCCTGGCCCGACCGGCGTCTCGTCGTCGTGTTTCAGCCGCATCGCTTCACGCGCACTCACGAGCTGTTCGACGACTTCGCGCAAGTGCTTTCGGCCTGCGATGCACTATTGCTGCTGCCCGTCTACTCGGCCGGGGAGGAGCCGATCAGCGGTGCAGACAGCCGAAGCCTTGCCCGGGCGATCCGGGCGCGCGGCTCGGTAGAGCCGGTCCTGGTCGACGATCTCGAGGCGCTGCCCGACGTGCTCGGCAACATCCTCCAGTCGAACGATGTCGTGCTGACACTGGGTGCCGGCAGCATCGGCGCGGCCGCAACTGGTCTGCCTGACGCGCTGCGAGCCCGTCGGCCGATCGGAGTCAAGGCGTGAGCGCGGCGGCGAATACGATGAGTGCGAATTCAACGGTTCGACATTCTGAGCCGATGGCGAGTCACACTTCGTGGCGCGTCGGCGGTGCCGCGGATCTGTTCTTCGAGCCGCAGAGCATCGAGGAGCTGAAGCAGTTTCTGGCTTCCCTGCCCGGCTCGACGCCGGTCACCTGGGTCGGGCTCGGATCGAATCTTCTGGTCAGGGACGGCGGTATTCGTGGTGCCGTTGTCTCGTCGGGGGCGCTGCCCAAGGTATTCGAGACGCAGGACGACGGAACCGTGCGCTGCAGCGCTGCCCTGCCCTGCGCGACGCTGGCCAAGCGCGCGGCGCGTGCCGGGCTCGGGCCCGCGGCATTTTTCGCGGGCATCCCCGGCAGCCTCGGCGGTGCGCTGGCCATGAACGCCGGCGCGTTCGGCGGCGAGACCTGGGACAGTGTCGTCGCTGTCGAGACGATCGATCGCGCCGGTGTCAGGCACGACAGGCAGAAAGCCGAATACACGATCGGCTACCGCTCGGTTCGCGGGCCGGAACACGAATGGTTTCTCGGTGCCGTGTTCGAATTTTCCGTCGCTCAGGAGTCGGAGCCGCAAAAGATCCGCGCGCTGCTTCGCGAGCGCAACGAGAAACAGCCGCTCGGCCTGCCCAGCGCCGGCTCGGTGTTCCGCAATCCCGACGGCGGGCACGCGGGTGAGCTCATCGAGCGCGTCGGGCTCAAGGGCGCTCGCAGGGGCGGTGCCGTCGTCTCGGAGAAGCACGCTAATTTCATCATCAATGACGGCTCGGCGACGGCCGCCGATGTCGAGGGTCTGATCGGGCACATCCGGGAACGCGTCCTCGAAGTGACCGGCATCGAGCTCGTGCCCGAGGTGCGAATCATCGGCGAGGCAGGTGAACCGTAGATGGCACGCGCACGACACAATCGACGCAAGCCTGCGAAACGCGAGCTGCCGAAGCTGCCAAAGCTGCCGGCGCTGCCGCGTCCGCGCATCAACTGGCGGGCGCTGTTCGGTCTGGCCGCCGCCTCGGCAATCGTACTGGTCAGTCTTGCCCTGGGTCGCGAGCTCGTCGAGGTGCCGGTCAGGAAGCTCGACATCGAAGGAAGGTTCCAGCGGGTCACGAAGCTCGAGATTCTGGCCGCCGCAGAGCCCGCGCTCGAACAGGGTCTGCTCGCGCTCGATCTCGACGAGATCAGACGGCGTATCGTTGCGATCGACTGGGTCGACACCGTGACGTTGCAGCGCGTCTGGCCCGACACATTGAAAGTCACCTATGCAGAGCACCGCGCCGCCGCGAGCTGGGGTGACAGCGGATTGCTGAACACGCGCGGAGAGCTGTTCGCCGAAGACGTGCGTCATGAATACCGGGAGCTGCCGAGGCTCGACGGCCCCGAAGGCAGCCATCGCCGGGTTGCGGCTATGTATCTCGATGTCAGGGACCGATTGTCACGCGCGAATCTGATGCTCGAATCGGTGCGGATGGACGACCGCGGCGCGTTTTCCATGACTCTCGCCAGTGGCGTGACGATCAGAATCGGACGGGAGGATATCGTCGGTCGCGTCGACCGGTTCTTCGGCGTCGCCGTGCCCAAGCTCGCGGGAGATCTCGACCGCGCCGCCTACATCGACCTGCGCTACCCGAACGGGTTCGCGGTGGGCTGGCGCGAAGCCGCGGGCCCGGAAGCAGATGAGCCGAGGCTCGCCAACAGTGGCTAGGCGCGACGAAAGAAACCTGATCGTCGGTCTCGACATCGGCACGTCGAAGGTCGTCGCCATCGTCGCGGAAGTGTCGCCGGAGGGCCAGATAGAAGTCATAGGGTTAGGCTCGACGGCTTCGCGCGGACTCAAGCGCGGCGTCGTCGTCAATATCGAGTCGACCGTGCAATCGATACAGCGCGCCATCGAGGAGGCCGAGCTCATGGCCGGTTGCGAGATCAATACGGTTTATACGGGTATCGCCGGCAGCCACGTCAAGAGCATCAACTCGCACGGCATCGTCGCAATTCGCGACAAGGAAGTCAGCGCGACCGACGTCGAGCGCGTAATCGACGCTGCCAAGGCAGTCGCCATCCCGGCCGACCAGCGCGTGCTGCATGTCCTGCCTCAGGAGTTCGTCATCGATTCGCAGGAAGGCATCCCCGAGCCGATCGGCATGTCCGGCGTGAGGCTCGAGGCGAAAGTGCATCTCGTGACCGGGGCGGTCAGTGCGGCACAGAATATCGTCAAGTGCGTCCAGCGCTGCGGCTTGAGCGTCGAAGACATCGTTCTCGAGCAGCTTGCCTCGAGCTACGCCGTTCTGACCGACGACGAGAAGGAGCTCGGCATCTGCATCATCGATATGGGCGGCGGGACGACGGATATCGCCGTCTTCTGCGGCGGCGCTATTCAGCACACGGCCGTCATTCCGATTGCCGGCACGCAGGTCACCAACGACATCGCGGTCTCGCTCAGGACGCCCGCCCAGTACGCCGAGGACATCAAGATCAAGTACGCCTGCGCGTTGTCACAGCTGGCGAACCCGGACGAGACGATCGAAGTGCCGAGCGTCGGCGATCGCCCGCCGCGCCGGCTGGCCCGGCAGACCCTGGCAGAGGTGGTCGAGCCACGCTACGAGGAGCTGTTCCACCTCGTTCGGAAGGAATTGAGGCGCTCCGGCTTCGAGGAGCTGATCGCCGCCGGCATCGTTTTGACGGGAGGAAGCGCGAAGATGGAAGGGGCGATCGAGCTTGCCGAAGAAGTTTTTCACATGCCTGTACGCCTGGGGGTGCCGCAGTACGTCGAAGGCCTGTCCGACGTCGTGCGCAACCCCATTCATGCAACCGGCGTCGGGCTTCTGCTTTACGGTCAGGAAGCGCTGCAGGCAAGTGCCGAGACGTCGCAGTCCCGGCTCAGTCCCGGCAGCGTATTCAGGCGAATGAAGTCATGGTTTCAGGGAAATCTCTAGTTTCTGTTCGAGGAGTTGAACATGTTTGAGTTGATGGACGGCTACAGCGAATCGGCGATCATCAAGGTGATCGGAGTCGGTGGCGGAGGCGGCAATGCGGTCGCACACATGGTGCGGGTCGGCATCGAAGGTGTGGATTTCATCTGTGCCAATACCGATGCTCAGGCATTGAAGAACGCCAAGGTCAGGACCGGGCTGCAGATCGGCTGCAATATCACCAAGGGGCTCGGGGCAGGCGCCAATCCGGACGTGGGGCGACAGGCGGCGATGGAAGATCGCGACCGCATCCACGAGGTGATCGAGGGCGCCGACATGCTCTTCATCACGGCGGGTCTCGGCGGTGGCACGGGCACGGGTGCGGCGCCGGTCATTGCGCAGCTCGCCAAGGAGCTCGGCATCCTGACGGTCGCGGTCGTTACGCGGCCATTCGAGATGGAAGGGACGAAGCGCATGCGCGTCGCCGATCAGGGCATTGCCGAGCTCGCCAAGTACGTCGACTCGCTGATAACCATTCCCAATCAGAAGCTGCTCTCGGTACTCGGGCCGCAGACGACCCTGCTGGATGCCTTCCGAACCGCGAACGAGGTTCTGCAGGGAGCCGTGCAGGGCATTGCCGAGCTCATCACGCGCCCCGGTCTCATCAACGTGGACTTTGCCGACGTCAGGACGGTGATGTCGGAGATGGGTATGGCGATGATGGGGTCGGGCGTAGCGACCGGGGACGACCGTGCCCGGGTGGCTGCCGAAGCCGCGATCTCGAGCCCGCTGCTCGAGGACATCAATCTGGCTGGCGCCAACGGAATTCTGGTCAACGTCACAGCCGGCATGGACCTCGCGATCGGCGAATTTCAGGAGGTCGGGGATACGGTCAAGCAGTTCGCTTCCGAAGAGGCGACCGTGGTCGTCGGCACGGTGATCGATCCGGAAATGTCGCAGGAGCTCAGAGTGACGGTCGTCGCGACCGGCCTCGGCCAGGCGGCGCAGCAGCCCGAAACGCCGATCCAGATCGTCACGCCGCCGCGGAAAGCCGAGACCAACTATCGTGATTTCGATACCCCGACGGTGCAGCGCAGGCATTCCTCTCAGGAAGAGGAGGACGGCGAGGATCTGGAGTTGCAGGAGATGCTGGACGTTCCCGCTTTCCTGAGGCGCCAGGCCAACTAGAGGCGGGTACCTTGCTGCGCCCCGGGTGCCGTGATAACGTCCGGGCCCCGTTCGGACGGGCGGGATACCTGGATTTTCGCTGTTGAAACAACGCACGCTCAAAGAATCGATCCAGACGACCGGGATCGGCCTGCACAGCGGCGCCAAGGTCTATATGACCCTGCGCCCGGCGCCGGTCAATACCGGTATCGTCTTCAGACGCCTCGACCTGGCGGAGCCCGTGGACGTGCCTGCCAACGCCTTCAACGTCACCGAGACCAATCTCGGCACGACGCTCGAGTCCGGCGACGGCAAGATTGCAACGGTCGAGCACCTGCTGTCCGCACTGGCCGGTCTCGGTATCGACAATGTCTTTATCGATCTGACGGCAGCCGAGGTTCCGATCATGGATGGAAGCGCGGCACCGTTCGTGTTCCTGATCCAGTCCGCCGGCATCGAGGAGCAGGTCGCCGACAAGCGATTCATCCGCGTCGTCCGCCCGGTCGAAGTACGCGAGGGGGACAAATGGGCGCGGTTCGAGCCGCATGATGGGTTCAAAGTCAATCTCGAGATCGAGTTCGACCATCCCGTGCTCAAACGGCATCGTCAGAGTGCGTCACTGGACTTTTCGACCACTGCCTTCCTGAAAGAGATTTCGCGCGCGCGGACTTTCGGTTTTCTCAAAGACGTCGAGATGCTGCGCGAGAACGAGCTCGTTCTCGGCGGCGGCCTGGATAACGCGATCGTCATGGACGAGTACCGTGTCATCAACGAGGACGGGCTTCGGTTCCAGGACGAGTTCGTCCGCCACAAGGTGCTCGACGCTGTCGGTGATCTCTATCTGCTCGGCTGCTGCCTGATCGGCGAATTCTCAGGCTTCAAGTCAGGGCACAAGCTCAATAACCTGCTGCTGCGCGCGATGCTCGAGCAGCCGGAAACTTACGAGGAAGTGGTGTTCAGCGGCGAGCTGCCCTCGCCCGTGTCCTACCAGCTGCAATCAGCCGTCGCCGACTGACGGCTACTCCGGCTTGGCGCCATCCTTCCCGGTGCCGCCCGGAACCGCGACCCGAACCTTGATTTTTCGGCCGAGCAGGGCTTGAGTCGAATAGCGCACGCGAGCCGCCCAGGCGGCCGAATCCATTCCCAGCACGAGCGTCCCCGAATCGTCGATGTGGGCGCCGACCACGTGTTCCGCCTCCTGCTCGGACAGCGCGGCCCGAACGCGATCGGCGAGCTCGCGCCTTTCGGCGGCTTCGGCACGGAGTCTCACGATGTCGCCCGCCCGCAACAGATCGCGAATGGAACGGGGCCCGGAGCCGCTCATTTTGCGACGAGATTCAACATTTCCGACCCCGAATCTTGAGGTAAGGGGCCGGAGCACCCAAAATGGCGGGGCAGGGAAATGGGCAAACCGCCCGTGAGGGCGGGACGCAAAGCCACCGATCTTTTGGGCGGGATCCGAAGATAGCGGGGTTGCAGAATGCTGATCGGCAAAATTCGATATACTGGCGTTGCTTCGACGTTGCGCTTCTCATTGGACATAATCAAGAAAAATAGTACCGTCGCGGGGCACGTGAATCGAGGCGAGCACGTATGCAGCTAGTCATCCTTTGCAAGGATAGGGGGCAGGTCGGCCAGTGGAGCGCCGGCAAGGTCTGGTATGCGCTTGGATTCCTGCTGCTCGCCGTTTGTTCTCTCACCTTCTACGCTGGTTTTCGCGCTGCCGGGGCTTTCGGTTTCTACAGTCCCCAGGCTCGCGTCTCGGAGTTGCAGGCGGCCCTCGAGGCGCAGCGCGATCTCCTGGCGACCACACGCACCGATCTCGACCAGAACCTCGACGCGCTGGCGTTGAGACTCGGGCAGATGAACGCGCACGTAGTGAGAATCGATGCCCTCGGGGCCCGGTTGACACAGATGGCGGGACTCAGCGACGGCGAGTTCGACTTCAGCGTCGCGCCGCCGCTCGGTGGTCCTGAGGAACCCGTTGTCGGAGCCGGCGGTACCCGCCTTGGCACGCTGGTCGAGACGCTCGATCTGCTCGACACCCAGGTTGCCGATCGGAGTCGCCAGCTGCTCGTGCTCGAGGACCTGCTCCTCAACCGCAAGCTGGCCGATGAAGTACATCCCGAGGGTCGGCCGGTCCAGGCCGGCTACATCTCGTCGAGCTTCGGCGAGCGCAGCGACCCGTTTACCGGGCGGCTGGCATTCCACGACGGCGTCGATTTTGCCGGCCGGCAGGGCAACGAGATAACCGCCGTTGCTTCAGGTGTCGTCACCTGGGCCGGCGATCGTTTCGGCTACGGCCAGATGGTCGAGGTCAATCACGGCAACGGCTATTCAACGCGATACGCCCATAACGCCGAGAATCTGGTCGCCGTCGGCGATACCGTCAAGCGCGGCGATGTCATCGCCAAGATGGGTGACACCGGAAGAGCGACCGGGCCCAATCTGCACTTCGAGGTCCTGCGCAATGGGCGTGCGGTGGATCCGCTGACCTTCATCGAATAGGCGCCCCTCACCAGGCGAAAAAATGCGGGCTTGCCCCTTTTGTTTCCGGGGTCTGGTCCCAATATAGAGTGCAAATCACTAGAATAACGCCTCCCGCCGTGAAGCTTAGGACCTGTTTTGGCGAACATTCTGACTAATCTCGTGACCGGCGTATTCGGCAGCCGCAACCAGCGGCTGCTCAAGCAATACCAGGCCCAGGTCGATGCGGCGAACGCACTCGAACCAGGTATCAAGGCGCTGAGCGACGAGCAGCTGCGCGAAAAGACAGCTGAGCTCAAAGCCCGGTATCAGGGCAATGCGAGCCTCGGCCAGCTCGTCCCCGAGGCCTTCGCCGTCGTCCGGGAAGCCGCCGTTCGCACCCTCGGGATGCGCCATTTCGACGTGCAGCTGATCGGTGGCCTCGCCCTGCACGAAGGCAAGATCGCCGAGATGCGTACGGGCGAGGGCAAGACCCTCGTCGCCACGCTGGCCGCTTACCTCAATGCGCTGACGGGCGGCGGTGTCCATATCGTCACCGTCAACGATTATCTGGCACAGCGCGATGCCGACTGGATGGGTCCGGTGTACCGGTTCCTCGGGCTCGAAGTCGGAGTCGTCAAGAGCGGCCAGCCGATCGAAGAGAAGCGCCAGGCCTACGCTGCCGACATCACCTACGGTACGAACAACGAATTCGGCTTTGATTACCTGCGCGACAATCTCGCTTTCCGCCCGGAAGACCGGGCTCAGCGTGAGCTGTCGTTCGCGATCGTCGACGAGGTCGACTCGATCCTGATCGACGAGGCGCGCACTCCGCTGATCATCTCCGGCCGGTCCGAAGAAAGCACCGAGCTCTACGTTCGCATCAACTCGATCATCCCCAAGCTGAAGCTGCACGACGTGCCGTCTGGCCCCGCCAATGAGGCGATCGAGGCGCCGCGAGTCGAGCTTCTGGGAGTGGACGGCGATGTCATCGGCTCGATGTCGCGCAACGAGGCTCTGGCCAAGGCAGAGGAAGGCGGTCATCACATCGTGGTCGTCGATGCTCAGGCCAAGCCCGTCAAGTGCCAGCTGTTCGTCCCCGGAGATTACACGGTCGACGAGAAATCCAAGCAGGCGCACCTCACCGAGGAAGGACACGACCGCATCGAGGGGCTCCTGACGCGAGCCGGTATCCTCGAGCCGGGCCAGAGCCTGTACGACCCGGCGCACATTCGGCTCATGCATCACCTGACGGCGGCACTGCGTGCGCACGCTCTGTTCAAGCGCGAGGTCGACTATATCGTCAACGACGGCGAAGTCGTCATCGTCGACGTCTTTACTGGACGAACCATGCCCGGCCGGCGCTGGTCGGACGGTCTGCACCAGGCCATCGAGGCCAAGGAAGGCGTGCGGGTCAAGGAAGAGAATCAGACCGTCGCGTCGATCAC
>JASFSD010000073.1:0-9020 GCA_050114575.1 Gammaproteobacteria bacterium
CTCATGAGAGCAAGCTTTACGGATTGACGATCAAGCCTGAGGCGCTGCAGAGCATTCGGTGGAAGCGGCGTCCGCAGGGTCAGTACGCCTCACCGGGACAAGTCAGCTTTGAGCTCAGGGCGGCGGAGTCGATGTATCGACGGCATCGCATCCCCTACATCGACACGACCCACTCTTCGATCGAGGAGATCGCGAGCACGATTCTCAGCGCAGCGGGGCTCGAGCGCAGAGTTCGCGCGTAGGCTCGTCGAGGGCGAGGAATTGTCGGTCCCGTCGTGGTGCTGGATTCGGGGTTGTGGCATGCTGACCTCGATGATAATGGGTCCCCAACAGACTTTCGGGCGGAATGCTGGCTGACAGCCAACTCGTGCCGGAGTGCATTTATCGGCCGGGCAGTTTCAGCGGGCTGATGCTTCTGTATGAGAGCAATTATCTGAAGCTGACAGGGCTTACCGGGGAGCTTGCGCCGCAGTGCAGGCAGTGGATTTCGAGGGCGAAGGGAGACCAGGACCTGTTCCTCGAACGGACCGGCGCCGAGCGCTATACGACCACGCTCAGCATGACCTATTGGCTGCTCGAGGAGGGCGGCATCCGGATCAAGGATCCGGATATGACGATTCGGGTCTATCATGACGCAGGCCTTGCCGAGGCGGTCAGCTGCCGGACCGGCCACCGACACCGGTTGCTCCGGGAGATCGATCAGTCCCATGCCGGCGAGCTGAACCGGCGCTGGCGCATCAATATGATGCTGAACAAGTGGCTGGATTACGTGCTGGATCGCGGCCACGGCTTTATCTAGGCGGGTTCGGCACCCCTAATTCTTGCTCTCGGTCACGGTTTGGGCGGCGCCAAGCCGCTATATTTTATTTTCCATATGCTTCGCCTCGGGGGCTTCGCTGCGCCTGAAAAAATGCTTACTGCATTGATGCAAAGAAATACCCGACCTGAGCAGGAGTCGCTGCTCGAGCTGTATTGGAATCGTGCCGGAGTCAAGCGCGAGCTTGTCAGCCTCAAGCGCGAGCATTTCGAGCTGCTCGAAAAGCTGGAACAGCACGAAGGCGCAATCATGCGCGCCGAGAGCCAGCTCGAGGGGCTGGAGCGCCTGCTCACCGACCCGATGGCGGCCGCCAATGCCATGGTCTATTTTCAGCTGCGCCACATGTGGCGTGTCTGTGCGCTCAAGGTTCAGCAATTCAGCAAAGAGCTCAGAATGCAGCGCGAGAAGCGCGAGCGCCTGCAGCTGCACAATACCGTGCTGGCCAAGCGCAATCGACGGCTCGAGGCCATCGAAGGCAAGCTGGATCAGTTGGGGCAGAAGCGCAAGCACGCGATCGAAGAGTGCCTGCGTCTGGAGAAGCGTCTCGAGCGCATGAACTTCTTCACCCGGCTCTTCGCAGCTCCGAGTCTCAGGAATCGGATCCAGGGATCGAAGCAGAACCGCACAGCGCTCGAGGAGCGGATCGAGGAATTCAACGACGTCGTCGCCAAGATTCGCGGTGAGCCGCTGCCTGAGCCGGACGGCCTGTCGCTCGAGAGTCGCCGCCTGATCAATGTGGCGACGATCGCGCTCGCACAGCATCTCGTCGTTCACTTTTCCGCTGACGGTTTGGCGAGCCAGGCCAGAAAGGCGACTAAATGCTCGGTTGCCGACATGAAATTCGGTGAGCGCCGCGTGTGCGATCAACTGGTCGAGCGGATACGACATCGGATCGAAGCGCTCAATCGCCAGAAGAACCTGGCGGATCTCGTCAAGCGCAGAGCCGACGCGCTCGTCGAAAAGGTGGGGTATCGTTACGAGTCGGACGCGACGCCGATGCGAGAAGGCCTGGCCGAGATACCCCTCTCTGCGGATTCCGACGAAGTCGAAGAGCTGTCCAATCCGCCGTTGAAGGTCAACGTCCTAGAAGACGACTATTGGGACCTGGAACAGGTTCTGAGCTAGACCCCGTTGTCGAGCCCGTCGGGCACGATCGATGAGCTGGCTGTTGCCGGCTGCCCCGCTGCAATTTCCGCGACCGACAAAGCCGCCTGTTCGAGCAGAATGTCCGCTGCCGAAATCGGATCCTCGACTTCGCGCAGCTCGTCGATCGAACCGACCAGCTCGAGCCCCAAGGCGGCTCTGCGCTCGTTTTCCCGCTCCACGCGCGCCTGATCCTCGGCGTCCTGCTCGGCCCGCCGTTTCTCGAGGTTCAGCGAGACGGTGTGCTCATTCCAGCTCTCCACGCGAGAAGAAAAATCCTTCTCGATGAAACTGAAATTCGGATCGTTCGCAGCGCGAACCCGCTGGGCGTCATTGAGCATGCCGATCTCCGTGTCGAGCGAAGGCTGTGGTCGGAATGGTGTCGGCTCTATTCGGTCCCAGGGCAGCGCCGTTTCGCGCGTATTTTCTCCCACGGCCTCGGTCGGGATGCCGGATGGCAGCGGGATGTCGGGGATGACGCCTCGATTCTGCGTGCTGTCACCGGTCACTCGGTAATACTTGCCAATCGTCAGCGTCAGCTGGCCGTTGCCTGGTCCGTTGCCGCGGATGACGCGATCGAGGTTGAACAGGTTCTGCACGGTGCCTTTGCCGAAGGTCTGCTGGCCGATGATGACGCCGCGCTCGTAGTCTTGAATCGCAGCCGCGAAGATTTCAGAGGCGCTCGCGCTGTAACGGTCGACGAGGACCGCCAGCGGGCCGCGATAAATGGCCGTCGGGCTCGGGTCCTCGTGAATCTCCAGCTGGCCGTTGGTCTCACGCACCTGCACGACGGGCCCGCGGTCGATGAACAACCCGCTGAGCTCGGTGGCCTCGGAAAGGTGACCACCGCCGTTCTGCCGCAAGTCCATGACGATTCCACTGATGCCCTCGGCTTCGAGCTCCGCGATCAGTCGAGCGACGTCCCGGGACGTACTGGTGTAATCCGCCTCGCCAGACGTCCTCGCCGTGAAATCCTGATAGAACCGCGGCACGGTGATGACGCCGATGCGATGGTTCGTGCCGTCTTCGAGCGTCACGTCGAGCACTTCACTCTTCGCTGCCTGCTCTTCGAGCTTGACCTTGTCCCGGGTCAGCGAAATGATCTGCTGCGGCGACCCGGGCTCGGAGCCGGCCGGCAGAACTCGCAGCCGGATAATCGAGCCGCCCGGCCCCCTGATTCTCTGCACGACGTCCTCGAGCTTCCAGCCGATGACGTCGGTGAAACCGCCATCGCCCTCGGCGACACCAGTGATGCGATCGAGCTCGCTGAGCTGGCCGTCGAGATCGGCAGGCCCGCCCGGAATGACTTCGACGACCTCGACAAAGTCGTCCTGCGATTGGAGCCTGGCACCGATGCCCTCGTAGGACAGGCTCATGTCGATTCGGTATTCCTCACTGTCCTGGGGCGACAGGTAGGTCGAGTGCGGGTCCATCGTATGCGCCACGGCGTTGATGAAAGTCTCGAACGCGTCGTCGGCGTCGAGCTCGGCGATGTCGTTGTGCATCCGCTCGTAGCGCTCGCGCAGAATTTCCGTTGCCTCGGGCCACGTCTCGCCGGCCATGATCAAGGTCAGGGCGTCGTTCTTTACGCGCAGACGCCAGATTTCTCGCATTGCCTCTTCTGTCGTCGGCCAGCCCAGGTCGGTGCGGTCCCAGCGATATTCTTCGTCGATCGTAAAGTCGGGCTCCGTTTCGAGCAGGGTGAGGGCGTAAACGACGCGTTCGTTCACGCGCTCACGAAACCGATTGAAGATTTCGAACGCGGGCTCGAGGTCCCCCGTCCGCGCTTTCTCGTCCAGCGAATAGCGATAGTTGCCGAACCCGGCAACGTCCGACGCCAGGAAGTAGATGCGGTTGCCGTCCAGGATGTCGAGGTACTGGTCGAGGATGGCCGATGACATGGAGTTGTCCAGCGGCAGGTGAGAGTAGTGCCATTGCTCGATCAGCTCGGTGACGCTGCGGCTGATGATCGGGTGCCGCGGCGACATCTCGAGCGGCGTGATCGCCTCGACGGCTGCGTACAGCGATCCGGAGGCCAGCGACCCCATGGCGATAAGCAGCCAGCGGCTGAATCTTTCCCTCACGAGTCTCTCCTCAGAAATGGCATTGTTAGCGTTAGGTCCTGGCCGGGTAGTTTCCTGCTACTGACCATAGCGATCAAGTCTAACATGCTGGAAATACTAAGCTAATCACGATCCTTGCTCGTGACAAAGACCGATGCCGAGGAGGATTTATTGCGGGCCGGTGAGCTGGTCGCTAGCGCTGGGTCTTGCTGATCTTGTCCCACGAGGCGCTGCGGTCGAATTTTCCAGTGTTATACGGGTTGAAATCGTTGTCCGGTTGGGCGCTGCGACTCTTTTGGGGCGGCGGGGTCGACTTTTTCTGGTACAGGTGGCCGGTGGCCGAGCGGCGTTGCCGTGGCTGCGACATCCGCGGGGTCCGGTCGGAGCTCGGTTCCAATCCAAGCCAGCTCAGAAATCGCGACAGCATAATCGCCCACTCACTCTGCTCAGTGGCTAAAGACTAACAGTGCACGGGTAATTCCGAGCTAATCGGCTGCCGGATCTGTGAACTGGATCACGCGCTGCTCGGTCGCCGGAGCCACCGGGCGAAGCGCCACAGCTCGACCACGAGCAGGGGGCTCAGAACCAGGAACCAGGCCGCGCTGCTTCCGCTTGCCAGAGCGTCGGCCATTGCCTCGTACAGGCCGAGAATTCCGAGCTCGTATTCGCCGATGATCTGCTGGCCGACGAAGAAGACCATACCCGGTAGGCAGATCAGACCGAAGGCGATGAGGCCGAGGGCGATCAGGGCTTCTTTCAGGCTGCGCTGCGGTTTCATGGACCGCAGTATGCCATCAATCCGGCGTTTCCCCGCCTACGAATCGGAACTTGGCGTCGCCGATCGTGACCTCGTCGCCATCGCTGAGCGGCTGGCGCAGTACCCGCACGGCGTTGACCTGGACTCCGTTGGTGCTGCCCCGGTCCTCGACGACGATCTGACTGCCCTCGCGCAGAAGCACGGCATGCTTCCGGCTGACTGCGTGCGATCTGATCGCCATGTCACAGGTCGAATCGCGACCGATCGTGATCAATTCCTTGTCGATGCCACATGCGATGGGAGCATTCGGGGTGAGGCCGACTAGCGCCGGTTTCTTGGGGCGCGCAGGCCGACCCTCGGCGGCGGGCGCGTCGGAGGGCGGTTCGGACGAAGCTTTGGACGAAGGTTCGGACGCGGCTTCAGCCAGAGCCGCGGGTTTCGGTTCCGGCGCGACTTCCCTTCCAGGTTTCGGGGGCGGCTCCTTTGGGGGCGGCTCCATTCGGGGCGGCTCCATCAAGGTTGCCTCGGAGTCTGAGGATGTCGGGGCCTTCGAGGAACGTGTTTCGGGGTCGGCCACGGCCGCCGATTCCGACTCGGACTCCCTGTCAGCCGGCGTCTCGGTCGGCGCTTCCGCCTCGGCTTCGACATCCGGGTCGGAAGAAGCTTCGACATCGGGATACGTACGCGTCAGGTCCAGCGTGACCCGCGAGATCGTCTCGGCGAGCTGAGCCTCCGCCTCGGCAATTCGAATCGTCTTGGCATGGAGCGCCTGCTCCATTTCACGCCAGCCTTCGGGCCTGCCGGCAATATAGGTTTCGAGCGTGACGATCCGTTTGTGGAGTGAGCGAAGCGCGGTCTGGACCTTGCCGATCAGGTCGCGCGTCAGTTTGGTCTGCTGCTGGGCTGCCAGCGCCGAGTCCCTGGCCTTCGCCTGCACCTCGGTTTCGCGGTCGAACGCCGCTCTCAGCTCGGCGAGGGCCTGATCCTGCGTTTCGATTCGGGATTCCAGCGCGCGTGAGCGCTGCGTCTCCTGATCGATTGCCTCGCGCAGCCCGGCAATGGATGCATGGAGCGCCTCGGTCTCCTCGGCTCCCTCGGATGTCCTGGACGAGTCGAGCTTGACCAGGCTGTCTTGTGTAAGGACCGGCAACTTGTCGGTTCGATCCAGATCCGACCTACGGCCCGTAGAATTCCCTTCCATTTCCGCGAACTAGGAGATTTTTCTCGTTTTTGCTCTAAGCGGAAGATTAGCACTTCGCCAACCGGGGGTCAGAAAGTCGCTGGCCGCGCCGGCGAAACCGCGCGGGGACACGGCCTGATTGCCGCGCTCTTGAGGTTAGGTAAAAGGCTCTGCGTAAAAATGTGCCGGCGCTAGCCAATCTCCTCCGGGCCCGGGCCATAGCCGCTCGGCGTCGTCAGGAACTGTTCGAGCTGCTCGGTCAGGCCTCGGCATGCCTTTGCCTGCGGCCGCGAGATGAAAGGCATCGGGACAACCACGGCCGGCATTACGCTGCGTCCGCGCACGTCGGCGTGGATCGTGCCCGACTGGTTAAGCTGCTCGATGTCCCATACTGCGGCATCGTAGCGGGCATCGTCTTCCCACCAGGCCAGGCCCATGCAGCCGGCGCCGCCGACACCCGCCGCACAGGTGATGCTCCCGCCGCTCGCCACGCGATCAGTGGAGCCATCGAGCCAGACGAGGAAGCGAACGCCCGTGTCCTGGACCTGCCGCGCGACCGCGGGGCGATCGAGCAGCTCCGACATGTCCGCAATGTTGAGCGGGGCGGTCGAGGGCTCGAACCACGGGAACAGCTTGTCCTCGAAATCAGTCGAGTTGTGGACGATGATCTCGCGGTCACCTCTGGCGAGCGAGTCGGAGATGCAGTCGACGAAATCCTGCTCGGCCTCGTGGGTTGCGTGATGCCGGCGGGCAAGGATGACGACGCCGTCACCTGCGCCGATCACGGCGTCGGTCTGTTTGTACGGCTCGAGTCGCGATGTGGTGCTGCATGCCGCCAGCACCGGCCCTGCGAGCAGCGCCAGCAGGGCGTTTCGGGTCACGAGTGCGTGTCTAGCCTTCCGGGGGTCTTGCTTGGCCATAAGTAAATTCCTCGAGCCAGTCACTGACTGCTGGCTGTTGTAAAAACTGGGTCGAAATGCGAGCACCGGCTTCGCGCATCGCAACGATGGAGGCGCGATGCACGGCATCCTCTCGGCTGCCGTCGATTTCCGCTTTGCCGTAGCCCGGGACTTCCCATTCGATGACGACGTTGCCGTCGGGCTCGAGCAACTGCAGGCGATACTGCAGCCAGACTTCGACGAACTCGTCACGGGTCGTGCGCGGCACGTCGAACTGGAACGCCTCCAGACCGGAGGTCAGCACGGCATCGACGCCTGCCGTCTCGGCCTGCGATGGCGGCATGCCCTGAATCTCGCGGGTCGAGGCGAACATCGTCGCATAGAGCGGATCGAGCATTGCCACGTTGGCGTCGCCCAGATCGATGGTCCAGGTCGAGCTTCTCGGCAAAGCCTCGGCATGGATGAAGTCGCGGAGCTCCGGTTCATAGTAGAGGCCGACCGCGACCGGAATGGTCTCGACCAGTGGCGTTGGAAAGTCGCTTTCGACGACGACCGCAGAGGTGCAACCGGCCGTTATCATGGCCGCAATTGCCAACCCGCAGTGATGCAACGAATTCCGTTTCGGAAACACGATGGACTCCACGATCGGTCCGTGAACCGCTATCGCTACCTATAACGTACCACCTTTTTGCGGCGGCCAATAGAGTCAGGGCCGCGATTTGTGCAGCCATGCTAAGCTCGCGCCTCCAGGGCGGTTGCCCGGAAGTTCAATGAGGAGTGGTATGAGGCGCGGCATAGTCATTGGAGCGCTGGTCCTGCTTGGCGTGGTCGGTTTGACGTTCGTCCTGCGGCTGGGGGGGCCGGGCGACGCTCCGGCCCCGGCAGACGGCGGGGCGCTCACGGAGGATGCCGGCCTGCCTGCCGCGGCGGGCCAGGCCGCTCAGGATACGGTAGCGGCCGGGCAGGCCGTTGCGGAAGCCGGTGCCGCGCTGCCCGCGGCGGGTGAAACCCGTCGCTATGCCATCGACCCGACGCAGTCGGAGGTCTACTGGCGAATCTATCGCGCCGGTGCCGCCGCCCGCCTAGGGCACAATCACGTGATCTCCATGACCGATTTCGATGGCAGCGTCACGCTCGGTAGTGACCTCGCTGCTGCGGAATGGGAGCTCGCCTTCGCCGTGGACGCACTGGTCATCGACGACCCGGAGATCAGGGCGCGTTATGGCGAGGATTTCGAGTCCGTTCCAAGCGAAGACGACAAGGCCGGCACCAAACGCAACATGATGACCGACCGAGTGCTCAATGGCGAGGTCTACCCTGAGATTCGGCTGAGCGGAGTCGGAGTGACGGGGACACTGGCCGAAGCCCGGTTGCCGGTCACGATCGAAATTCTGGGCCGAACGATCGAGCAGTCGTTCCCCGCGGCAATCGAGATATCCGGCGATTCGCTGACAGTCACCGGCGAGTACCGCCTGACCCACGAAGATCTCGGCATGGAGCCGTTCAGTGCCTTCGGCGGAATCATCGCGGTCGGTAACGACATCGATTTCTCGTACCGTATCCACGCCGTTGCTGGCGGTCGATAAAGCCCTAGGGGAAGCCGTTCAGACAGGCTTGATTCCGGGTGCGGTTGGCGCAGTAGGCTCCGCGGAGTCTTGCCGCTATCTTTCTGCTTTCGGCAGGGCCGGTATGGACCCCGAGGGCGCGATGCAACCCGACACCGTCTGCCGGATTGCATCGATGACCAAGCTCGTGACCTCGGTGGCGATCATGACCCTCGCCGACGAGGGGCAGGTCGATCTCGAGGCAACGCTCGCGGACTACGTTCCCGGGTTTCGGCAACCGGAGGTGCTGGTCGACTTCGATCCCGAGTCCGGTGCGTGGTCGACGCGGCCGGCCACGCGTGATGCGACCCTGCGTGAGCTGTTGAGCCACACCGGCGGCTACGGTTACTGGTGGCTGCACGAGCCGCTGAGAGTCGCGTCGGGCCGCGAGCCGGACCTGTTCCATCCCCCGTTTCTCATCGCAGACCCGGGGACCGGGTTTGCCTACAGCACCAGTACCGATGTGATCGGTCTGCTGTTCGAGCCCGTGACCGGACTCCCGCTGGACGCCTATCTGGCCGAGCGAATTCTTGCGCCGCTCGGCATGCAGGACACCG
>JASFSD010000074.1:0-9014 GCA_050114575.1 Gammaproteobacteria bacterium
GGCATCTGGAAATTCGGGCGGCATCGCCCTAGCCTATGGCCAATCTGGAGTCGCGCCTTTGATATCCGGTCCATTGATTTCTAGCCTGCGCTTTACCGCCTTGCTGTCGGCGCTGCTGTCGCTGCTGCCGGCGGCAGCGCATTCGCAGGGCGAAGCCGTCGAATTCGAGGGCATCCGTGTCTTCGAGCCTTACTACTACGTCGAATTCGATCCGCAATCGGCGTTGCAGATGGTCTGGCGAACCCCCGGCTTCAATCCCCAGGAAAGCGACGGCGGCCGCGGCCTGTCGGGCGTCCGCTCGAATGTCCTGATCAATGGCGAACGTCCGCCGCCGAAGGGCCAGTCCGTACGCGCGCAGCTCGGCGAAATGCCGGTTGCGGCGGTGGTACGCATCGAGCTCATCGACGCGGGTGCCCGGCAGGATGTGGACATGCAGGGTTACCCTCAGGTCGTCAACGTCGTCACGGTCGAAGACCGCCCCGCCTATTACGAGATCAACACGCAGCTCCAACGCACGGGCACCGGCAGGATCCGCCAGCAGAACACGAGACAGACTCAGGTCGAAGCGACCGGTTCGTTCACCTGGAAGGCTCACGAAATCAGGATGAGCGCCGACGTTCGCGACCGAACCAATCGGCCACCGGCCCGACCCGACGACATCGATCCGGCCAATCCCGAGCAGCGATTCAGAAGCCCGAATCGGTTCGAGCAGAACAACGAGGGCATCGAGCTCGGCGCCATCTTCGATCTGCCCGGTGACAGCTCGTTGAATTTCACGAGCCAGTTCTCGACCGGCGAGTCGGAATCGATTCCAGTCGTGAACGAGGGCGACGCAGGCGATCTCGGCGACTTGAGCCAGACGTTTCGCTCGTCGGACAACACCGACGACGACCAGGAGATCTCGGCCGAGTACCGCCGACCTATCGCATCGCGGGGCGAGATGATGGTTGCCATCGTCGACGCCGAAAGAACCGGGCGCAACGCCTCCTCTTTCACGACAGACGCCTTGATCAGGAACTCCATCAGTGACAGCGAGTCAGGCGAAACGGCTACGCGCCTCCTGTTCACGACCTTTCCGACCGAAAAACTGACCGTCCGGACCACGCTGAACAACGCCTACAATTACTCGGAAGGTCAGTTCCAGTACTTCGAGAACGGCGTCAATGTGCCGATCCCCGGCTCCGACAGTCGCGTCGAGGAGGACCGCCGATCCCTGGACGCCGCGGTCGACTGGAATCTCAGCGATCGATGGACGTTGAGCGGCGACATCGGGCTCGAGTCCTATCAGATCGATTCCCGCGATGTGTCCAGCGGCGAGCAGACCGACCCCAAAGGCTCCATCAAGGCCTCCTTTCGACCGCAACCGCGCACTACTCTCAGCTTCGAAACCGACCGCTCGATCGGGCAGCTGAGCTTCGGCCAATTTCTGGCTTCTACCAATCTGTCTTCGGAGATCAACACGGCGGGCGCCGCCGAGCTCGAGCCGGTTCGCAGCTGGAACCACTCGGTAGTCTACGACCGGCGATTCGGTGACGTCGGCGTCATGAGATTCGAGCTGTCGCGCGAGGAGCGCGACAACCCGATCCGGACCGTCGCCCTCTCCGATTCGCTGTTCGTGAGCCAGAATACCTCCAGCCAGACCATCGACAGCATCCGCGCGTCCGTCGAAGTCCCGTTCACGCGATTCAACCGGGAAGACCTGATCCTCGGCATCGAGGGCGGAGGGTCGACTTCCGACACCATCGACCCGGTCACCGGTGAGCAGCGCGAAGTATCCGGGAACCCGTGGCGGTTCTGGAATGTCCAGTTCCGGCGCGACCCCAGAGCCGGCGATCTGGCGTGGAATGTCTATGCCGGTCGCCAGACGCAGGGTGACAATTACTCGGTCAGGAGCATCAACGAGTCGACCCGCAGTCACGAATGGGGGGGCTCCATCGAGTGGGAGGTCATCGACGGCCTCAAGATTCGCACAGAGCTCAATGGCCCGAGCTCCGAGAGCTGGACCCAGACGTTCTTCGGCGCCGTGCGCACACTCGGGCTCGACCCCTCTTTCCTCGCGAGTACGGTCGTGCGCCGCGACCGGCAGGCGTCTGTCTCAGTCGAATGGCGCGGCTGGAACCACATCGAAATTCGCGCAAGCCTGAGCACGCAACCGAAAGTTCGAACGGTGGAGTCGCTGACCGCGTTCGGCGAGATGCTCGGCACGATGCTGGTCAACGAAATCGAGAGCTCGCCGCGTGCGTGGCTTCGATTCCGGGTGTATCGCTGAGCAACACGTTATAATCAGGGCTCAGTTTGCGAGCGTCAGGGGACGCGCGACGCGCCGTCCCGATCACGCCGAGATTACAAGGAGGGGCAACGATCACCGTCAAGCGCAACAAAGCTCTTGCAATCCTGGGCGTCGCCGCGGCGGCGGGCGTGTTCGCGATCGCGCTGATCGGCATCATGCCGCAACGCGAAGCCGAGCCCTGGACGGTCGTCGAAGGTTACTGCCTCGATTGCCACAACAGTATCGACCTCGCCGGCGGGCAGGCTTTCGATCATCTCTCCCCGGACGAGATTTCTGCCGATGCGGAAATCTGGGAAGCTGCCATTCGCAAGCTGCGGGGCGGCCTCATGCCGCCCGCTGGCGCCCGCAGACCGGACGCGGCATCAGTTACGCGACTGGCCGCCTGGCTCGCCGAGGAGATCGACTCTGCGGCGAGCGCCCCTGCACCCGGCCGCGTCTCGCTGCGTCGCCTCAACCGCCGCGAATACGCCTATGCCATCCGCGACCTGCTCTCGCTCCATATCGATGCTGCGGCGCTGCTGCCCGAGGACAACGTCGCCGGTCACTTCGACAACAACGCCGACGCGTTGCAGGTGTCGCCCGCTTTCATCGATCAGTACATCGACGCGGCTCGGCGGATCGCCGAGCAGGCTATCGGCGATCTCGATGCACCACCGGTCACGACGACCTACGGCGACGTCGCCAACATGGTGATCTCGCTGCCGCCGCGCGGCGCCAACGGCACGGGGCGGCAACAGCATTACGTTCCGGGCATGCCCTTCGGGACCCGCGGCGGCTTCATTGTTCAACATGACTTCCCGGCCGACGGCGAATACGAGCTCACGATCGGTGACATGGCGCTGGCGCGCGAGGTACCGCGCATGGAATTCGAGAACACGGTCGTCGCCCTGCTCGACGGTGAAGAGTTCTATCGGACCAATATCGGCGGTGAGGCAGACCACAAAGCGATCGACCAGCGACTCGATCCGGCTGTGGAGGCAATCAACGGGCGGCTCCGAAAGATCCGCTTCTTTGCGACAGCGGGCCAGCACGACCTCGCCGTGACCTTTGTCCATCGCAGCTTCGCCGAGAGCGACGAGCGCAGACGCACGACGGCGCTCGAGGGCGGACAGGAACGGATCCAGGCGGCTCATGCGCTGCAGATCCGCGGGCCGCTCGCGGTAACCGGGATCAGCGACGATTCACCCGCGCGCCAGAAGATCTTCACCTGCCGTCCGCAAAACGCATCCGAGGAGCGCCCCTGCGCGCGCGAAATTCTGACCCGGCTTGCGACGCAGGCCTTTCGCCGTCCCATCAACGACGCCGATCTGGAAGGTCTCATGGCCTTTTTCGATGCCGGGGCGAGCGATGCCGGTTTCGACAACGGCGTGCGCGATGCGCTCAGCGCAATTCTGGCGAGTCCGCACTTCCTGTATCGAGCCGAGTCCGGCGCGAGCTCGGGCGCAGTCATGCTGACCGACCTCGAGCTGGCCTCGCGTCTCTCCTTCTTTCTCTGGGCCAGCCTGCCCGACGAGGAATTGCTCGAGCTCGCCACCGCCTCGCGGTTGAGCGAGCCTGACGTACTGGCCGCTCAGGTTCGGCGGATGCTGAACGACGAGCGTGCTCTGTCTCTCGTGGACGACTTTGCCTTCCAATGGCTGGACGTTTCCAAGCTCGACGAGATCGTGCCGGATCGCGGTCAGTTTCCGCAGGCCAGCGGTCTGTTGGATCCCCGGGATCTGCTGAAGCAGGAGCTCCGGCTCTTCATCGACAGTGTGCTGCGCAGCGACCGCAGCGTCGTCGATCTCATGACGGCCGATCACACCTTTCTGAACGAGCGGCTCGCCATGCTCTACGGCATCGAGAGCGTCAAGGGCGCACGCTTTCGCGAGGTGGCACTCGAAGACGAGTCGCGCTTCGGGCTGCTCGGCAAGGGCGCCATCCTGATGCTGACGGCATATCCCAATCGAACCTCGCCCGTGCTTCGCGGCGCCTGGATCCTCGAACGGATCGTCGGCTCACCGCCGCCCGAGCCCCCGCCCGATGTGCCCAGCCTGACCGAAAATCGCCGCGGCGCCCCGGCGCAGACATTGCGAGAGCGGCTCGAGCAGCACCGCGAGAACCCGACTTGCTACGCCTGTCACGGCCTCATGGACCCGCTCGGCCTCGCACTCGAGAACTTCAGCGCCATCGGCCAGTTCCGAACGCACGACCCGGATACGAGAACCTTGATCGACGCCTCGGGCGAGTTGCCCGACGGCTCGCCCGTCACCGGCCCTGCGGACCTGCGCCGTGCGCTGGTCGCAGACCCGGAGCGGTTTGCTCAGACTCTGACCGAAAACCTCATGACATACGCGCTCGGCCGCAGCCTCGACTATCTCGATATGCCGACTGTGCGCCGCGTCGTTCACGACGCAGCAGAAGACGATTTTCGGTTCGAATCGATTGTGCTCGGGATCGTTTCGAGCGATCCTTTTCGTCAGCGGGAAGCTGAAGGCCTGAACCTTGCGGCCGCCGACTAGCCGCATGCTGGAGGAACCAAGCCTATGTTTCTAACCAGAAAACACCTGCCGCGTCGCACCCTGCTCAAGGGCGCGGGCGCAGCCATCGCCCTGCCCCTGCTCGACGCCATGATCCCGTCGCGAACGGCGCTGGCGCAGACTGCGGCAGCAGCCAGGATTCGGCTCGGCTTCGTCTATTTTCCTCACGGTGCACTGCAGGACGAGTGGGAGCCCCGGCAGACCGGCCGGAACTTCGATTTTCCGTTCATCCTCGAGCCGCTCGAGCCGCTGCGCAATCACGTCACGGTGATCAGCGGCCTCCGGAACAAAGGCGGCGAGAGCGCGAGCCCGCACGGCATCATCGAAGAGACCTGGCTCAATGCCGTGAGCCCGCGGCAGCGCAACTCGGAGACCGGTGTCGGCGTCACGGTCGATCAGATTGCAGCTCGCTATCTCGGTCAGGACACGCCGTTGCCGTCGCTCGAGCTTTGCGGCGAACCGGGCGGCATCATTTCCTGGCGCACGCCGGATCAACCCCTGCCGATGGAAGGGAACCCGCGCAAAGTCTTCTATTCGATGTTCGGCCAGGGCGACACGGAAAAGGAACGCCAGAGCATCCGGAACACGACCAGCAGCCTGCTCGATTACGTTCGCGACGCCACCGCCAGCCTGAATCGTCAGCTGGACGCTGCCGATCGTACCAAGGTCAGCGACTACCTTGACTCGGTGCGGGAAATCGAGCTTCGGGTCCAGAAGCTTGAGGAAAGCTCGGCAGCAATGGGCAATCTACCCGACGCACCTATCGGGCCGCCGGACGACTTCGGTGAGCTGCTAGATCTTCAGTTCGAGATGATCGCACTGGCCTGGCAGACGGACCGGACCAAGGTGGCTTCGATGAAGATGGTCGAGGAAGCCAGCATGCGGACCTATCCAAACCTGGGCGTCTTCGAGGCATTCCACCCGACGTCGCACTGGGGCGGCTATCCGGAGCGCATTGCCAACCTTCGGCTGATCCAGAACTACCATACGGCCGTATTCGCCAAATTCGCCAGGCGCCTCGCGGCAACACCCGACGGCGACGGCTCGCTGCTCGATCAGTCCATCATTCTTTTCGGCAGCAACATGGCCAACAGCGACGCGCACAACAACGACCCGCTGCCGCAGGCGCTGATCGGCCGCGGCGGAGGGCTCAAAGGCGGACAGCATCTGCGCTATCCGCAGGACTCGCCGCACGCCAACATACTCGCGACGATACTCGAGCGGGCGGGAGTGCCCGAACACGAGTTCGAGGCGTTCTCCGACAGCACCGGACCTCTGTCCGAGGTCTGAGCATGACCGGTACAGCACTCGCCAGAGGAGCACTGGCCGCGCTGCTGGCAGCTCTGCCACTCTGCTTCGCCAGCGCGGCTCCCGAGTTCGACGGGGTCAACGACCGCACGGCCGATGGCAGCACGCCACTGCAATGGGCCGTCTTCGAAGTCGACGTCGCCGAGGTCAGACGGCTGCTCGAAGCCGGCGCCGACGTCGCTCTGACCAACAATTACGGCGCATCGGCCATGGGGCTGGCGGCCGAGATCGGCCACGCGGAGATCCTCAGCCTGCTGCTCGAGGCCGGTGCCGATGCCGACTCACCGAATCCGGAAGGACAGACGGCGCTCATGGCCGTGGCGCGAACCGGCAAGGTCGATGCCGCCCGCATCCTCCTCGATCACGGTGCAAGCATCGACGCCAGGGAAGGATGGGGTGGCCAGACCGCGCTGATGTGGGCTTCCGCTCGCCGCCATCCGGAGATGATGCAATTCCTGATCGAGCGCGGCGCCGACGTCGACGCCCGGTCGACGCACCGCGACTACCAACGACACGTGACAGCCGAGGGCCGGCCGAAAAGCCTGGACAGCGGAGGCTTTACACCCTTGCTCTACGCGGCGCGAGAAAACTGCATCGCCTGTGTCGATGTGTTGCTCGCGAATGGTGCAGATATCAATCTGCCGGACCCCGACGGAGTCTCGCCGCTGCACGTCGCGATAATGAATGCTAATTGGGATCTTGCCAGAGGTCTCATCGAAGCCGGTGCCGATGTCAATCAATGGGACATCTACGGGGCGGCTCCGCTGTTTACGGCCGTTGGAAATTACACCCGCACCGATGGCGGCCGGGGCTCGATCGACGCGCTGAACCAGACCGCCGGAGTGGACGTCGTGCGCATGCTGCTCGATCGGGGCGCCAATCCCAACATGCAGCTCTTCTTTCGCCCGGCGGATGTTCGCGGCTCGACCAACACGCGCGGCTCGACGCCGCTGATCCGGGCTGCGAATGCAGGCGACATGGATATGGTCCAGCTACTCATGGAGCACGGCGCCGACGCTACGCTTTACATGGCTGATCGTCAGACCCCGATCCACGCCGTCCTCGCCGGCAGGACCTCCGAGCAGCAGGCGCTGGAGTTCATCCGCCTGTTCTACTCGGCCGGCACCGACATCAACGCAATCGCCCTCGTCAATCATCGCGAGGAGGTGCGGGGCGGGACCGCCCTGCACTATGCGGTACGCAAGCGCTACAAGGACGTGATTCGGGAACTGGCTTCGTACGGCATCGACATGGACGCTCAGGACCAGGATGGCCTGACTGCGCTCGACTACACGCAATCCCGCGGTTTCATGCCCTTCATGGCGCTGCAGACTCCGAAGTACGAGGAGGAAGCAGCGCTGCTCAGGGAGCTCGGCGCAACCCGCGAGATGGAGCAGGATCCTCAGTGGCCCGTTCTCGGCCCACCTCAGGGAGTCTGGGCCGACATCTGGCCGCTGGGTGAGCCGCGAGTCCATGACCCGATCTACACGCACTCGAGCTATTAGTCATCGGGCCCTGTCACGCCGGCGCCTGCTCCGGACGGGGTTGGCTGCGTTCGGCACGGCGCTGGTTCCCGGAGCGGCATCGAGAGCGCAGCGCTCGACACTCGACATTACGACGACTGATCTCGGCGAGCTCCTGCTGTTTCAGGGTGCGGGCTGCAACGTGGTCGCAATGCCCGGTGACGACGGTGCGCTCATGATCGACGGCGGCCTTGCGGAAAACGCCGACGCGCTGCTGAACGCCATTTACGCGGCAACCGGCACCGATCGCATCCATACGCTGATCAACACCCACTGGCATCCGGAGCAAACCGGCTCCAACGAGCTCGTGGGTGGCAGCGGGGGCCGGATATTTGCGCATGAAAAGACTGCCACTTTTCTCGGCAGCGCGACCTATCCCGAGTCGTTCGACGAGCGTCGGGAGCCGCTGCCTGCAGCAGCGCAGCCTACCGAGACAACACGCAGCGACGGCACGCTGACGTTCGCCGGCCGGCAGATCGATTACGGTTACCTGCCGCAGGCACATACCGACGGGGATCTCTACATTCACTTTCCCGAGCTCGATGTGCTCGTCGCGGGCGGCGTCGTCTCCGGAGAAGAATGGCCTTCACTGGAGATCCGAAACGGTGCCTGGTTCGGCGGCCGCGTGCGTGCGCTGCAGTGGCTTGCGCAGCTCGTCACTCCGGACACTCGTGTCGTGCCTGCACAGGGGCGGCTGCTGGCAGGCGTCGATATTGTCCGGCTGCGCGACATCTACGACGACCTGTTCGAGACGATGATCGAGTATATGAACCGTGGATTCGGCCCGGAAGATGCCGCCGAGCAGAATCCTCTGGCAGCCTACGAGGCCGAGTTCGGCGATCCGTCCGCTTTTCTGTATGACGCCTATCGCAGCATGCTGATCGCCTACGTGCCCGAGTAAGGCGACGCCCAGCGCAGGGCGCACTGTCGACTGCCCCTTGAATGTCCAGCTAATGCGCCTGGGCGCCCTCCGGCTCCGCGAGCGCCCTGGCGAGCGCCAAGAGATCGTCCTCGCTGAGCACGGGAATCGAAACGACGTGTTCGACCTCGTTGCGAGAGATGGCAGCAATCTTCGCGGCCAGCACGTCGACTTCAGACTCTGCGAGACTCAGATTGCCCCGGTGACAGTTCCGGCAACTCGCGACGACGTCGTCGTCGAGCGCGGGGCGGTAGCTGGTCACTTCGAGCTCGTGCCGGGCGATTCCGCCCGCGGCGAACGTGCCGCCGCTCGGCGAGATACTCGCCGGTAACATCGAAACGACAGCCCAAACGGCAAGTGAAAGTGCAAATCCGGTTGTCATCTGTATCGCCTCCTGCTCTCGTTCATTCCCTTTTCGGCCACTGACTGAACCACTCCTATGCGTCGCGACCGCC
>JASFSD010000075.1:0-8921 GCA_050114575.1 Gammaproteobacteria bacterium
ATCGCATCGATCCGCCTCTGGTGCTCGCGCCCATGGCCGGTGTGACCGACAAACCGATGCGGCGCATCTGCCGCCGGCTCGGCGCGGGTTATGCAGTGTCGGAGATGCTCGCATCGGATCCGAGGCTCTGGGGAACGCGCAAGAGCGTAAGCCGCCGTGACCATTCGGGCGAGACCGGCCCGATCGGTGTCCAGATTGCCGGTGCCGATCCCGACATGCTGGCGCGCGCTGCGCGATTCAATGTCGACCAGGGTGCCGAGATCATCGATATCAACATGGGCTGTCCGGCCAAGAAGGTGCTGAGGGCCTGGGCCGGTTCGGCGCTGCTCCAGGACGAGTCGCTGGTCGGCCGCATCCTCGAAGCGGTCGTCGCGGCCGTCGATGTGCCGGTGACGCTCAAGATCCGGACCGGCTGGCACCGGGAGCACCGCAATGGCGTCGCCATCGCCAGGATCGCCGAGTCGTCCGGAGTCGCCGCGCTGGCCGTTCATGGCCGGACGCGGGACCAGCGTTTCACGGGCGAAGCGGAGTACGAGACGATAGCCAGCATCAAATCCGAGGTCTCGATTCCGGTGATCGCCAACGGCGACGTCACGAGCGTCGAGAAAGCCCGGCTGGTTCTCGAAAAGACCGGGGCTGACGGGCTTATGATCGGACGCGCCGCGCAGGGCAGGCCATGGATTTTCCAGCAGATTGCAGGAGCGGCGAAAGCCGGTCCTGACGCCGTCGAGCTGAAAGGCATCGTGCACGAGCATCTGACCGGCATCTACGAGCTGTACGGGCCGGTCCATGGCGTTCGCGTCGCGCGCAAGCACATTGGCTGGTATCTCGACGGGTTTGCCGGATGGGCAGAGTTTCGCCCGCGCGTGAACCGTATCGAGTCCGCAGAGGAGCAGCTCGGCGCGGTCGGCGAATTCCTCGATAGCCGTCAGAATCCGAGTCGCATACCTCGGCCACTCGCGGCCTGAGCAGCATGGATGCCATCCGGCTCGAGGCCGTAACCAAGACCTTTGGCTCGACCATTGCCGTCGAGGACTTGAGCTTCCGCGTACCGGCCGGCGGCCTGTACGGCTTCATCGGCCCGAATGGTGCGGGCAAGACGACGACGATCCGCATGCTGATGTCGATCCTGTTTCCCGATTCCGGCAGTCTCGAAGTGCTCGGCCACGGCTCCGCGCTCGATGCCAAGGACAGGATCGGCTATCTGCCGGAGGAGCGCGGTGTCTACAAGAGCATGCGCGTAGCGGCCTACCTCAAGTTCATCGCGCGCCTGAAAGGGGTACCTGACTCCGAGATCGACGGTCGTATCACCGCATTGCTCGAGCGCGTCGAGTTACCGGATGTCGCGTCGACGCACTGTGAGGAGCTTTCGAAAGGCATGCGGCAGAAGATCCAGTTTGCCGCCGCCATCATCAATGAGCCCGATCTGCTCATCCTCGACGAGCCTTTCAGCGGGCTCGACCCGGTCAGCATGCGTCTGCTGCGTGACCAGATCGTCGTCGAGCACGACCGCGGCGCGACGATTCTGTTCTCGACTCACGTGATGCCGCAGGCCGAGGAAATCTGCGATCACGTCATCATGATGCACAAGGGGCGCAAGGTTCTGGACGATCCGATCAACGCCATACGGGGTCAATACGACATCGGACACATCCTGGTCGAGCCGCTCGAGCCCGACACCGACACGGCGGCTCTGGACAGGCTCCAGAACGTCGAGGCTGTCAGCCGACGCGAGGGGCATATCGAGCTCGAGCTCGCCGACGGCACCGACCCGGCCCACGTCATGGTCGAGGTCGCCGAGGCCCTGCCCATTGCCCGCATCGAGCTCAAGCGGCCCCGGCTCGAGGATGTCTTCGTCCACCTGGTCGCGGCGGAGCCGGGGGAAGAGGCCGACGAGCTCAAAGCACAGCTCGAGAAGCCCGCGGCCGAGGTGGAAGCATGAGCAAGGTGCTGTGGATCTCGCTCAGGGAGTTCGTTGCTACGGTCTGCACCAAAGCTTTCGTAATCGGCCTGCTGTTTCTTCCGGTCATGCTCGGTGTCGTCGTTCTCGTGATGAACCTCATGGGCGACGACGATTACCGTGCCTCGGGCCGGATCGCCATTTTCGATCGGACCGGCCAGGTGACGGCCGAGGCGCGTGACGTGCTGGCTTCCGGAATGATGCAGCAACGGCTGGCAGCCGAGGTTCGCGACAGCGGCGCGGCGTTCGAGGGCGCCGCCGTGGCGATGGAATCGCTGGATCTGGGGCCCGACTTCACGCTCATGCAGCTCAGTGCGGATGCCGACATCGACGCCGAGAAGGATTTTCTGCTGCAGCCAGCGGACGCGGGCGGACTGCTGGCCCTGGTCGAAGTTCACCCCGATGCGATCGAGCCGGATACCGAGAGCGGGGAATTCGGCAGCTACGATCTTTACACGGCACGCGGCATCGACCAGCGAGAGATGGGGGCGGTCAACTCGATGCTGCGGGAGGCAATCGTCAATCTGCGCATAGAGGCTTTCGGCTTCGATCGCGGCACCGTGGATCGGTTGATGCGCGTGTCGCCCGGCGAGTCGATAACGGTCACCGAGACGGAGGAGCGTGACAGCGTCGGCGGCCTCAATTTCGTGTTGCCGGCCGCATTCATGTTTCTCTTGATCATCGGCATCATGGGCGGTGGCCAGGGCCTGATGACGTCGACGATCGAGGAGAAGTCGAGCCGCGTCGTCGAAGTGCTGCTATCGGCCGTCTCGCCGATGCAGCTCATGGCGGGCAAGCTGATTGGTTACATGGGGGTGAGTCTGCTCGGGATGTCGATCTATCTCGTTGCCGGGCTCCTGATCCTGACGTCGTTCTCGTTGTTCGGTCTGCTCGATCCGATTCTGATTCTGTATCTCTTCGTGTTCTTCTTCATCGCTTTCTTCACCGTCGGCTCGTTCATGATGGCCATCGGCGCAGCGGTCAACGAGCTCCGGGAAGCGCAATCGCTGATGATGCCCGTAACGGTCATGCTCATGCTGCCGTGGTTTCTCTGGATGCCGATTTCACGCGACCCGAACTCGGCGCTCAGCATCGCCGTCAGCTTCATTCCGCCGATCAATACGTTCGGCATGCTGCTGCGGCTGGCTTCGACCGAGCCGCCGCCGGTCTGGCAGGTCTGGCTTTCCGTCGGTGTCGGCATCGCATTCGTCTACGTCGCCATCTGGTGCGCGGCGCGTGTGTTTCGAATCGGTCTGCTGCTGACGGGTAAGCCGCCCGACTTCAAGACTCTGTGGCGCTGGATTCGCGCAGGCTGAGTCGGCAGCCTCAGACCGCCGCCGGGTTGCCACCGAGCTTCAGAACGTACTCGTCGTAGACTGCCGTCGCGGGAGCGGTACGTGCCTGATCGGTCAGTGCGACCACCGCAGGCTGTGTCTCGAGTGCCATTGTGTAGGCCGACACGGCGCTGGAAAGCTCGATTCCATAGGTCCGAAAGCGCGTCAGCACGGGAAAGTAGAAGAAGTCGGCGATCGTCACCGGACCGAACAGGAACGGACCGCCGGACCGCTCCAGGCACTCGGTCCAGATCTCGAAGATCCGGTCGATGTTGGCGTGAACGGCATCGCTCGGCTCGAACTGCGGCACTCGGGCGAAGAGGTGGCAGGCCAGCTCGGCGCGCATCGGCAGAAAGCCGCCGACCATCTCGCTGCAGATCGCGCGTGCCCGGGCTCTGGCGATCGTCTCGCTGGGCCACAGTCCAGCGTCAGGGAAGGACTCCGCAACGTATTCACAGATAGCGAGGGATTCGTGGATCGCGGCGCCGTCGACGCGAAGCACGGGAAAGAGACCGGTCACGCTGCCGAGGGTTCGACGCTCGGCCAGAGTGGTCGTCTCGAAACTCTCCAGCTGCGCAGTTTCCGTTTCGAAGTCGGCGCCGGCATGCGTCAACGCGAGCCACGGGCGCATCGACCAGGAGGAATAGCGCAGGCTCAGCACGGTCAGTTTCAATTCGGCCATCGGCGAGAGTCTATACTACGGCGGCGACATTTCTGACTCAGCGGGGGAACACAAGATGCGCATAACGGTTCCAGTGGTGGCGGCGATCGGGCTTTCCGCTTGTGGCGGCGCGACAGATGCGCCTGAACCGGGCAGCACGCTCGATGCCGAGCCCGCCGCGATGGAAGGTGGGCTCCTGAGCGCCAGACTGACGCAGGCACGGGCGGCCGACGGCAGCTACATCTCCTGGCGCGAGCATCGAATCGACGACGAGCTGCTGACCGGGGTCCCGCTTCGTGGCAGCGACGGTCTGGTCATGGCCGATCTCGACGGCGATGGTTACCAGGACATCGTCTCCGTGCACGAGTCGGACGACGTCTACGATGGAGCGCCCGAAGGGCATATCCGCATTGCTTTCGGCACCGACGATCCCGACTACTGGGTCAACGTCACTCTGGCAGAAGGGCCCGAGGCCGGTGCGGCCGAAGATGCGACGATTGCCGATATCAACGGCGACGGCTGGCTCGATATCGTCGCCGCCTGCGAGCTCTCGCATCTGATCTATTTCGAAAACCCCGGACGCAACATCCGTGCTGGTGAATGGCCGAGGCTGATTCCGTCCATCACCCGCGATCGGGGCTCGTTCATTCGGGTTTTTGCGGCGGACTTCGATGGCGACGGGATACCGGAGATCGCGACGCCCAACAAAGGGTCGCAGGACCCGACCCGCGTTCGACAGGAGCCCAAAGAAATCAGCGTATTCGACATTGCCGGCGGTGCGGGCCTCGACGATGCGGCCTGGTCCGAGCACGTCCTGACGCGTGTCCCGTGGCCGATCAATTCACAGAGTGTCGATCTGGACGGCGACGGTGATCTCGACATCGTCGCCGCCTCGGTCGCCGAAGGCCGCTCGATGTGGTTCGAGAACGTCAGCACAGGCGGCGAGCTCCAGTTCATCGAGCATGCCATGGCGATTGCAGAGCAGGGCGCGGACGAGCCGCCGACGGTCAATGTCTTCAATATGGATTATGCAGATATCAACGGCGACGGCTGGCTCGATATCGTCACCTTCAACACCGAGAACCTGCTCGGCGTCGATGCCGGCTGGCTCGAACAGCCGAGGAATGTCAACGATCCCTGGCTGTTTCACCGCATCGGCAGCTATGCGCCAGACCAGCTCGTTGGCATTGCGGTCGCCGATATCGACGGTGACGGTGACGACGACGTCATGACCGGTGGCTACAGCGGCGCTTCCAATGCGGCGACATCGCGCCTGGAAGACGGGATTGCCGACGTCACGGCAGCCCTGGGCAGGCTGGCCTGGTTCGAGAATCTTGGTAATGGCGCTGAATGGGCACGTCATGATTTTTCCAGACGCGAGCGCGGAATGTTCGACAAGTTCATTCCCTACGATGCCGACGGCGACGGTGATCTCGATTTTTTCAGCACCCGCGGCAACAGCGGCGAGTACGATGGCGTATTCTGGCTCGAGCAGGTCAGGTCCGGTTCTCCGGTGCCTGCCTTTGATGCGGCGCGCAGCAGTGAAAGCCCCGAGCTGCCGCTGCCCTGATACGGATATCGGCACACAACACCGCAGGCCTGCGGGAGGACCCATGGCGTTGAAACGACTACTGGTGCTTGCCTCGTTGGCGGTCGGACTCGCGCAGCTCGTGCAGGCACAACCGGAAAGAGCACCACGGCAGATCGTGCCTGTTGCCGGCGACGTCTATCGCGCGAACGACGGCAACTGGTGGGCGATCTTCATGGTTACGCCCGACGGCATCATCCTCGGCGATCCGCTCAACCCCCAGTTCGCAAGCTGGCTCAAAGACGAGCTCGATGAGCGCTTTGGCGTGCCCGTGCGCTATGTCGTCTACAGCCACAGTCACTGGGATCATGCCGAAGGCGGCCAACTCTTCGCGGACACGGCGGTTTTCGTGGCTCACGAGAACATGCTCGAGAACATGGATGGCCGGTATCCGCAGATGCCGGGCGACATGGTTGATCGCAACAACAACGGGTTGATCGATCCTGAAGACATCGACATCCCGACCAACATGAAGCCGGGGATCTGCGGGATGTTCAACGGCTTCCATGCTCAGATCGACATCAACGGCGACGGCGTCGCGACGCCGGCCGAGCTGCAGCGGAACATCGTGCCTCCCGATATCGTCTATTCGGATCGGATGCAGATCGAGCTCGGCGGCAAGCGCGTCGAGCTGATTCATCCTGGTCTGAACCATTCGAACGACGCAACCGTCATGCTGTTTCCCGAAGAGCGCGTGCTGTTCGCCACCGAGTTCATCGCCGATGCGCTGGTGACCGACGACATTCATTCGTTGCCGAGCGCCTGCGGCCCCTTCGACGGCAGCCCGATGGACGAATGGATCCGTTCCTATCGGACGGTCGAGGCACTCGACTTCGATGTTCTGGCCGGCGGCCACGGGCGGGCGCTGTTCGACAAGCAGGGTGTCGCCGAGACACGTGCCTACTTCGAAGATTTGAAGCAGGCGGTCGAGGAAGCTATGGCCGCCGGTTTATCCCTTGCCGAGATGCAGGAGACGATCGAGCTTGAGCCATATGCCGACTGGGTCAACTACGATCGGCTGCTGCGAGACAATATCGAAGCGGCCTATCTGAATCTGAAGCTCTATCGTTAGATCCGTCGCGGCAGGCGCCGCTCGCCGCCCGCCCGGGAAGCGATCGACCCGGCCGCGACCATGCCCGGCGGCGACCGGTCTTTCAGGACTTCTGCCGGAACAGCGGCACGATCAGACGCCGGTAGGCGAGTGCCAGGCCCGTCCAGACCATGATGACGCTGGTCAGCGAGACCAGGCCTGCGATCGTCTGTCCGACGATTCCAAGAGCCTCACCGGTATGCAGAAACCGGACCCAGCTTCTGGCCCGGCGCCCCGGCGTCTGACTTTCGAATGGCGCCCAGGCTTTTACCTTGCCGCTGGTCGAATCCAGCGTCAGGCTGTGGCGCAGCTGCGGCTGGCCCCCATTCCCCTGATCGATCGCGAAGCTGACTGTCGTCGCCCCCGGCTGCGGCAGATTGACCGTGATCGTCTGCCAGTCATCGTCGACCTGGCTTGCGGCACGATCGAACAGCGAGTCCAGAGGCATAGGCGCGCGGCTTCCAGAATTGCCTGCGGCCGACCCAGGCGCTGCCGCGACGCTGCCCTGGGCAGCGGGTGGCGGTGGACCGCGGCCGGCCGGCGGCTCTTCACCGAAGGCTCGATAGACGGCATTGCTGGCCCACGGGTAGGAGAAGACGACAGCAGTCGCGACCACGACGAAGAGCGGTATAGCGGTCCAGAAACCGAACACATGATGCCAGTTGTAGTCGCGTGCCTTGCCTTTCAGCGCGTGTTTGTTGAACGCGAGGTGCGACTTGAACATCGCCCACTTGTAGACGCGCGGCAGCCAGAGATAGAGCCCGCTGACGATCAGAAACAGGAACGCGAGGTTGCTGATTCCGGTGACGGCGCGCCAGGCCGCCCGTGATTCTCCGGTCGCATTGAACCACCGATGCCAGCCGGTGACGGCGCCGAAAAAGTCCTCGAGTCCGCGAGGCGGCTCGCCGAGCACTTCGCCCGTATAGGTGTTTACGTACCGTGTGCCGGCGCGCCCCGCGCTCAGCATGGCCGGTGCCCGCGGATCCGAATCGAGGCGCACCGAGGTCGGCACGAAGCCCGGGTCGGCCAGCGAGGCCGAGGCTGCGAGCGACTCGATCGACAGGCGGCTCGCTGCCGCGGGCGGGTCTGAATAAAAGGGGTTCGTCTGCCAGGCAATCATCTGCCGCTCGTACGTCAGGATGACGCCCGTGACCGACATCATGAGGACGACGAGGCCGGTCGCGACCCCGCAGATCAAGTGAATCCAGAATACCGTTTTTCGAAACACGGCCAGTCAGCTCAGTGGCGGAGCCCCGACCTTAGGGCGATCGGTCGGTGCTGTCAATAAGAATGATTCTCATTCCTAAAAAACCGGGCGGAAGAATGTCAGCATGCGGCCGAACAGCATGATCGCGACCAGCAGTACCAGGGAAAACCCGGCCATGAGCTTCGCGCGGCGCGGCGCCTCGTCGTCGGGTCCGAGTGCCTGTATCGAGCGAAACTCGAGCGAGTAGAACGCAATGACGTTGATGCCCATCAGGGCCAGGCTGATGGCCTTCAGATGGAAGGCGCTGTTGTAAAAGTACTGGTCGGGTGCGCCGGAAATGAACAGAAGCCCCGTCACGAGCAGCATCACGAATCCCAAAATACCGAACCGCAGCAGCCGGTGCAGATCGGCTGGGCGAACGCCCCTGGCGAGCCCCAGCAGCCGCAGATCGAATGCGCCCACCGTGCCCGTGAGCAGCACCAGCCCGAAAAAGTGAATCGATTCGGCGATCGGCCAGGACCAGCGATGGTCGTTGACGAGGTGTGCCGCCCAGCTGTCGTTCAACCATTGCATCAGCGGAATCATCGATTGCTCCTAGACCGCTATGTCGAACGTCGCGAGCAGAACGGAGTACGTGTAGGCGAGCAGGCGTCCCGTCAACGTCGCGATGAGCCACAGGCCGATGAGCGACCAGGCTGCCAGCCGCAGGCGATTCAGTGCGGCGGTGTCGGTCGAGGCGCCGCCGGCGGCAGGTGCTGCAACGGCCGCACGGCGCTCCAGCCACTGCACGATGGCGACTGCACCGGCGATTGCCGCGAGCTTGATGTAGAAGACCGGATTCGTCAGCGCCTTGGCCGGATAAGCCGCGAGCAGCGCAAGACCGGATGCCACGTTGATCGCAAGGCCGATCCACATCAGCGGAAACAGATTTCGGAGCGGTGCGGCAATGCCGTTGCCGGGTGCAGCGAGGATGGAGATCGCAACGGCGGTGCTCAGCCCCGCAATCAGCGCCAGCCCGAGCGTATGCAGGTAGAGGATGAACGGGAAGCCCCAGAGCGACGGTGACTCGCGTATCCAGATG
>JASFSD010000076.1:0-8831 GCA_050114575.1 Gammaproteobacteria bacterium
CTCGCACATGGACAGCACAAAAACCTACAGTGACACTGTCGTTCGCCAGTTCTCGGTGATGACGGTGGTCTGGGGCATCGTCGGCATGGCCGTCGGTCTCTTGATAGCGGCCCAGCTGATCTGGCCTGCACTCAACTTCGACACGGCGTGGCTCAGCTACGGTCGGCTGCGGCCGCTGCATACCAATGCCGTGATCTTTGCTTTTGGCGGCTCGGCATTGTTTGCGACGTCTTACTACGTCGTTCAGCGCACCTGCCATCAGCGGCTGTTCCTGCCCTGGCTTGCCAGCTTCACTTTCTGGGGATGGCAGATCGTCATCGTCGCCGCCGCGATCACGCTGCCGCTGGGGCTGACCCAGGGTAAAGAGTATGCGGAGCTCGAGTGGCCGATCGATCTTCTGATCGCTGTGGTCTGGGTTGCCTACGGGGTCGTGTTCTTCGGCACGCTGGCGACGCGACGAGTCAAGCACATATACGTCGCCAACTGGTTCTATGCGGCGTTCATCATAACGGTCGCGCTGCTGCATATCGTCAACAGCCTGGCGATACCCGTAGACGTCGCAAAGAGCTACCCGATTTATGCCGGCACCGTCGATGCGATGGTGCAGTGGTGGTACGGCCACAACGCGGTCGGTTTCTTCCTGACCGCCGGCTTTCTCGGCATCATGTACTACTTCGTCCCGAAACAGGCCAAGCGCCCGATTTACTCTTACCGGTTGTCAGTCGTCCATTTCTGGGCGCTGATCTCCATCTATATGTGGGCCGGCCCTCACCATCTGCATTACACGACTCTGCCCGACTGGGCTCAGTCGCTGGGCATGGTGTTCTCGCTGATGCTGCTTGCGCCTTCCTGGGGCGGCATGATCAACGGCATCATGACGCTGTCGGGCGCCTGGCATAAGCTCAGGACCGACCCCATCCTCAAGTTCCTGATCGTCTCGCTGTCGTTCTACGGGATGTCGACCTTCGAAGGGCCGATGATGTCGATCCGCACCGTCAACGCCCTGTCACACTACACCGACTGGACCATTGGTCACGTGCATTCGGGGGCGCTCGGCTGGGTTGCGATGATTTCGGTCGGGGCGCTCTACAATCTGATCCCGCGCGTGTTCGGCCGCGAAGCGATGTACAGCATTCGGCTCATCGACATTCACTTCTGGACCACGACGATCGGTGTCGTGCTCTATATCGCGTCGATGTGGATCGCGGGTGTCATGCAGGGACTGATGTGGCGCGCGGTCAACGACGACGGGACACTGACCTACAGCTTCGTCGAGAGCCTGGAAGCGACCTGGCCGTTCTATATCGTCCGGCTGCTCGGTGGCGCGCTCGTGCTCGGCGGCATGTTCATCATGGCCTATAACGTCTGGAAGACCGCCGAGGCCGGGCGCCACATCAAGGCCATGCCAGTGCTCGAGCCGGCCTGAGGTCACACGGATGAAGCACGAGACAATAGAAAAGGCCACCGGACTGCTCGGCGTTCTGATCGCAATCACCGTCAGCGTCGGCGGAATCGCCGAAATCATCCCGCTGATGAACTCGGCGCCCGTAGTCGAGCCCGCTCCGGGTATCGAGCCCTATGAACCGCTTCGGCTCGCGGGCCGCGACATCTATATCCGCGAGGGCTGTTACAACTGCCATTCGCAGATGGTCCGGCCGTTCCGCGCCGAAACCCAGCGTTACGGCAATTACTCGCTGGCCGGGGAATCGGTCTACGATCGCCCGTTCCAGTTCGGCTCCAAGCGAACGGGTCCTTACCTCGCGCGGGTGGGCGGGCGCTATTCGAACGAATGGCATCGTGTGCATCTCCTGAATCCCCGTGATCTCGTGCCGGAGTCGAACATGCCGGCTTATCCATGGCTGACGGAACGCACGATCGACGGCGCGGGTGTCGCGCGGAAGATGAGCCGTCTGGCCATGCTGGGAACGCCGTATTCCGACGACGACATTGCGGGCGCGGCTGAAGCGGTCGATGGTCGAACCGAGCTCGAGGCGCTGATCGCCTATCTGCAGGGACTCGGTATCGAGATAGGGCAGCGGAGGTAGCGCGGATGGATATCGGCACCTTTCGCGGCCTGTTGACGCTGATACTCATGATTCTCTTCATCGCGCTGGTCTTCTGGGCTTACAGCCGCGGGCGCAAAGAGGATTTCGAGGCCGCCGCACGTCTGCCGCTCGACGATGACGATCGTCTATCGAGGGCCGTTGGGCGCGGGACGGAGAAGGACTGACATGACGACAGGATGGACAATTTTCGTGCTGGTGATCACGGTCGTTCAGGTCATTGTCACCGGCTGTCTGATCTTCTGGTCGTCACGGATGAGCGTGCCCGAAGGCGAGACGACCGGCCATGTCTGGGACGGTGACGTCGTCGAAGGTAACAACCCGCTGCCGCGCTGGTGGCTGGGGCTGTTCTGGATAACGATCGTTTTCAGCATCGTCTTCACGATTTTCTACCCGTCCTTCGGCGACTTCTCGCTGCTCGGCTGGAGCCAGCAGCAGCAGTACGAGGAAGAGGTGGCAGCGGCCGAAGAGGTCTACGGCGAGATCTTTGCCGCTTTTGCGGCCACGCCGCTGACCGAATTGGCGAGCGACGAAGCCGCGCTCAGTGCCGGACGCAACCTGTTCGTCAACAATTGCTCGACCTGTCACGGCACGGATGCGCGAGGAGCTCGCGGCTTCCCGAACCTGACCGACAGCGAGTGGCTCTGGGGCGGCGATCCCGAGCAGATTCGTGCGACGATTACCAATGGCCGGACGGGCGTCATGCCGGCGTTGGGCATTGCGCTCGGTGACAACGTCGACGCGGTCGTCGATTACGTGCAGTATCTGGCTGGACGCGACATCGACCCCGATCGCGTGGCTGCCGGCCAGACGTTTTACCAGACTCTTTGCATCGCCTGTCACGGGCCGACGGGTGACGGCAATCCGTTGCTCGGTGCGCCGGCGCTCTCGAACGAGATCTGGCTCTATGGTGGCGGCCCGACCGCAATTCGCGAGAGCATCGTCAATGGCCGCTCCGGCCAGATGCCCGCGCAGGAACCGATTCTCGGTGCCGATCGCGTCCACGTCCTGGCCGCATATGTGCTGAGCCTGGCGGAGGCGGAGTAATGCCATGGACGCCGGAGGCAGTTCAATGGATCCGCGCAACGAAGAGGAGCCAGCGCACGAGTTGAGCCGCATCCAGCGCGACGTGCTGGTCATCGGCTGGTGCTCGTTTCTGTGCGCTGCGGCAGCGACGATGGTTTTTTTCGCGTTCGTCGATCCGCTCGCGCTGGCCGACATTACCGAGCCGCCGCTTCCCGTCGACCGCATGGGCGGCTATGCGCTCGGTTTTTTCTGTTTCTGGCTGCTCGCAGCCGCATCGGCAACGCTTACTGTATATCTGATACGAACAAGGCACGGGCACCCACCGCCCACGGAATAATCTGCCATGGAAGGACAGGCATCGAATTCGCTCTATCAGGCAGCGGAGAAAATCTATCCGCGTGAAGTCGACGGCATATTCGCGCGGCTTCGGATCGCGAGTGTCATCGTTCTGCTCGGCGCCTACTACGGCGCCGCCTGGCTCACCTGGGACGGTCGTCAGGCGCTGTTGTTCGACCTGCCGGCGCGCAAGTTCTACGTCCTCGATCTCGTGCTCTTTCCGCAGGACTTTTTCTTCTTGTCCTGGCTCATGATCATCGCGGCCTTGTCGTTGTTCTTTTTTACCGCGCTCGCGGGGCGCCTCTGGTGCGGATACGCCTGCCCCCAGACCGTCTGGACGGAGGCGTTTCTCTGGCTGGAGCGACTCGTCGAAGGCAAGGGCGCGGCTCGACGCAAGCTCGACAAGGGCCCGTGGAATGCGAACAAGATCAGACGCAAGGTGGCCAAGCAGGCGCTCTGGATCGGGTTTGCTCTTTGGACCGGTTTCACCTTCGTCGGCTATTTCACGCCGATTCGTGAGCTCGGGGTCAAAGTAACGACCCTCTCGCTCGGCGGCTGGGAAACGTTCTGGATCCTGTTCTATGGGTTTGCAACCTATGGCAACGCCGGGTTCATGCGCGAGCAGGTCTGCAAATATATGTGTCCCTACGCGCGCTTTCAGAGCGCGATGTTCGACCGCGACTCTCTGATCATTTCCTATGACGCCGGGCGTGGTGAGCCGCGCGGCTCCAGGCGGCGCGAGGAGGACCCCAAGGCCAAGGGGCTCGGCGACTGCATCGACTGCACGCTCTGTGTGCAGGTGTGCCCGACGGGCATCGATATTCGCAAGGGCCTGCAGTACGAGTGCATCGCCTGTGCGGCCTGCATCGATGCCTGCGACAGCGTCATGGACCGGATGAGCTATCCTCGCGGCCTGATACGCTACACGACGCAGCATGGGATGGAAGGCCAGCGGACCAAGATCCTGCGTCCGCGCATGCTCGTCTATGGAACGCTGCTCTGCCTGCTATCGGCCGGGTTCTTCGTGGCCCTCTTCACGCGCGTGCCGGTCGAGCTCGATATCATCAGGGACCGAAACGCGCTGTATCGGGAGGGGCGACCGGGTTACGTCGAGAATGTCTATATGCTGCGCGTAATCAACAAAGATGACGAGACTCACGTCTATGAAATCTCGGTGGACGGTCTGCCCACGGTCGCCGTCGACACGGATCCAGGCAGGATCGAGGTCGCCGCGAGTGAGGTCGCGACCATCGCAGCGCGTGTCGAGATCGAGGACGGTGTCGTTGCCGGCGGCGGATACGACGTCCAGTTCACTTTGACATCGGTCGATGCTCCCGAGCTGACGACGACCGAAACCAGCCGGTTTATCGCGCCGTGACAGAGCTCAGGGACAAACCCGGCAGACGCCCGTGGTATCGCGAGGTCTGGCCCTGGGTGTTGATGGTGCCGCCGGTGCTGTCGATTGCCGGCGGCGTCGCAATGGTCTATCTCGCGACAACGACACCGAGCGCGCTGGTGGTCGAGGATTATGCGCGTATCGAGGAGTTGACGAGCGAGCGTTTCGCGCGGGATCGTGAGGCACTCAGGCTGGCATTGACTGCCGAGCTCAGGTTCGAACGTGAGGCCGGCCGGATCGAAGTTTTGATCGATGGCCCGGCTTCGGTCGAATTACCTGCATCACTGACCCTGGCCCTCCGGCACGCGACCAATCCGGAAGCCGATCGCAAGCTGCGCCTTGCGCGGCAGGGAGAGCGCTTCGTCGTCGATACCGATCTCGCACCGGGCCGCTATGATCTGGAGCTCATGCCCGAGAGCCAGGCCTGGCGCCTCGGGGCGGGTACCAGGCGCCTCGATGGTCTCGTGGTCCTGCGTCCGCAAGTCGACGGAGCCTGAGACGGGGAGCGGTATGACCGACTCCCTGGAACGTTGCTATCACTGCCACGAGACGGTTCCGCCCGGAACGGATTATTCGCTCGAGAGTAAAGGCGAGCGGCACAGATTCTGTTGTCCCGGCTGCCGGGCCGTTGCCGAGTTGATCTCGGCCGAGGGGCTCGCGCGGTTCTACGAATTTAGAAGCGCACCGGGCCTCAAGCCCGTGGATCGGCCTGGTGAAGCACGCCCCTGGGAAGTCTGCGACCGCCCTGAGGTCGAGCGGCGCCTCGTCAGGTCGAAGGGCCCTGATTCGAGTGAGTTGAGGTTCAGGGTGGACGGCATCAACTGTGCGGCCTGCACCTGGCTGATCGACAGGGGCTTGAGGTCGCTCGAGGGTGTTGCCGACGTCGCTGTCAATCCGGTGACACGTGAGGCGCGCGTCGCTTTCGATCCGGCGACAACGAAAGTCAGCCGGATTCTGGAGGCGGTCGAGCGCTTCGGCTTCGTCCCGCGGCCAGGTGTCGGCTCGGATCTGGCAGCCGAAGCCGGCGCGGCACGGGATGAGTTGAAGCGGCTCGCCGTCGCGGGGCTGGGTTTCGCCCAGGTCATGACGCTCAGTGCTGCGCTCTACCTCGGCGCGTTCAAGGCGATGGAGACGAGCTTCACGAGCTTTTTCGTAATCGCCAGCATGCTGATTGCGACGCCTGTCGTGCTCTACTCGGGCGCACCGATCTTTCGCGCGGCGCTCAGGGATCTCACCCGCGGCAGGCTTGGCATGGACGTGCCGGTCAGCCTCGCTATCCTGGTCGCGCTCGGCGCGAGCCTCGTCAACGCCTTTCGGGGCGCGGGACACGTCTACTTCGACTCGGCGACGATGTTCGTCTTCTTTCTTACGCTGGGCCGCTTTCTCGAGGCCCGTGCACGTCACAAGGCCGGTGGCTTCGTCTCTGCCATCTCGGAGGTCAGGCCGCTGTCGGCGATCCGCCGCCGTGAGGGTGGCGACGAGCACGTCGGAACGGTCGAGCTGGTCCCCGGAGACGTCGTCGTCGTGCCCCCCGGCGAGACCGTGCCGGCGGACGGTGATCTCGTTTCGGCAACGGCGGCGTTCGATGAGTCACTTCTTTCCGGCGAGTCCCTGGCGCGGCGCAGGCAGTCGGGCGATCCCGTTCTCGGCGGAAGCCTGAACCTCGGTCATGCGCCGATAGAGGTGCGCGTAACCCAATCCGGTGACGACGGCTATATCGACCGTGTCGGTGATCTGCTGCATCGGGCCATGTCGGAACGGCCCGAATTCCTGCGGATGGCAGATCGCTGGGCCGGATTTTTCGTCGCCGCCGTCCTCGGTTTGACCGTGCTGACGGGCGGCATCTGGATGTTGCGCGACTCCGCCAGGGCAGTCGACGTCGTGCTCGCGATGCTCGTCGTCACCTGTCCCTGCGCACTGTCGCTCGCGGCTCCCACGGCCTTTGCCGTCGCGCTCGGCCGCTTTGCCCAGCATGGTCTGCTCTGCCGCTCGGCGCGCGTCATCGAGCGTATCGGCCAGGTGCATACCTGGTTGTTCGACAAGACGGGTACCTTGACCGAAGGCCGCATCGGCGTCATTCGGGTCGACGCGCTCGGGGAGCTGCCGGAACATCGAATCCTTGAAATCGCTGCCGCGCTCGAAGCCGGTATCGAGCACCCGATCGCGAGAGCGATACGCCAGCTCGCCGATTCCGAGCCTGCCGAGGCCATTGAATTCGAAGCCGGCAGGGGCGTCAGTGGTGAGGTCGGCGGCCGACGCTATCGGCTCGGTTCGGCGATTCATGTCGGGTACGAGTCGGAGCCGGACGATGTCGCGTGCATCTATCTCGGCGGCGAGGATGGCGTCCTCGCGCGGCTGGTGCTGGCAGACCGGATTCGCCCGCATGCGAGCGACGCCCTGGCTTCGCTTGCCCTCGGTGCGAATCTCGCCTTGATCAGCGGTGACTCGGAGCCTGCCGTGGCCGCAGTTGCGCGCCGGCTCGCCGTGCCTGAGTATCGTGCCGGACTAATGCCCGAAGAGAAGCTCGATCTTCTGCAGGAGCGGCAACGCCAGGGGGAGGTCGTCGCAGCGGTCGGCGATGGCATCAACGATGCGCCTTTTCTGGCGCAGGCCGACGTTTCGGTTGCGATGGTCGCCGGCAGCCAGCTGGCCAAAGCGAGTGCCGATGTCGTCTTCACGGGCGATGACCTAAGAACGCTCGCGCGGCTTCCGGCACTGGCTTCGGCAACCCGCCGCATCGTCCGCCAGAATCTCGGCTGGGCAGCCGCCTACAATCTGACGGTGCTGCCGCTTGCGGCGCTCGGTCTGCTGATGCCATGGATGGCGGCTCTCGGCATGTCGTTGAGCTCCCTGGTCGTCGTAGGCAATGCATTGAGGCTCAGTGGAATCCTGTCCGAACAAACGGAAACCCGGGAACCGACGTTGGATGCTGTCCCGGCCGGCGGCCGCCTGCAGCCATGAGCATTCTGTTTGCATTGATCCCGCTTGCCATCGCGCTGCTTGCTCTGGCGGTATGGGCCTTCTTCTGGGCCGTGAGGACGGGACAATTCGACGACCTCGAGTCGCCCGCCGTGCGTATTCTCCTCGACGACGAGGACGAAAAGGATGACTGAGTTCGATATCGGTCTGATCCTTGCCGCATGGCTGACCGGCCTCGCCGGAGGCGGGGGGCATTGCATCGGAATGTGCGGCGGCATCCTCGGTGCCTTGGGAGTCGGCCAGGGCGGGAGCTGGCGCGGCCTGTTCCTGACGACGGCCGCACATCTCGGCCGGGTCACGAGCTACTCGATCGCCGGAGCGCTCGTGGGCGGTCTCGGAGCCGGCGTCGTCGTGGGGCTCTTCGGCGCATCGGGCGTCGCCACTCTGCGCGCGCTCGCGGCCTTGCTGATTTTCCTCATCGGGCTGCAGCTGCTCCTCGGCGTGCCCTTCCTCAGGCGGCTCGAGCAGGGCGGTGCCCGATTCTGGCGCCTGCTCGCGCCACGGATGCACAAGCTCCTGCCGCCGCGCGACCCGCTCAGCGCTTTCGGCGTAGGCGCGCTCTGGGGCTGGCTGCCCTGCGGTCTCGTCTATGCCGAGCTCGCTGTCGCAGCCGCCGCGGGCGGTCCCGTTGCCGGTGCACTGGTCATGGCATTCTTCGGGCTCGGAACGATTGTGAGCCTCAGCGTTCTCGGCGTGCTGATGCACGCCATCGGCCTCGGACGCGTGCCGCGGCAGGCAAGCGGGGCGCTGCTGGTATTGTTTGCCGTGTGGACGGTGCTGCCTTTGATGCAGGGGGCGGTCCATCCTCACTGATTTCGATTACGTGCTCTCGGGTATCGAATAGATGAAGAAAATAAGGCCTCGTCTCATTCTGACCGCTGTGCTGGTCGTGCTGGTAGTCGTGTTTGCGTTGCAGAACGCCGCAGTCGTCGAAGTGAAGTTTCTGTTCTGGGGTTTGGCATTACCGCGCTCACTCCTGCTCCTCGTAGTGCTGCTCGTCGGCATCACAGCGGGCTGGTTTCTTCGAGGCG
>JASFSD010000077.1:0-8812 GCA_050114575.1 Gammaproteobacteria bacterium
GCGGGAACTTTACGCATCACGGGCTCCGTTGGAATCGAATCGAAAACGTTGCAATCAGCCGGCGTAGAGCAGGCTGTAGCCGTACTCCTGGGCGCGGGTCAGGGCGATTACACCTGCCGATACGAAACGCCCGCCCTCGACGGCGTTCGAGGTGATTTCTTCGAACACGTCGTCTGTCGCAGCACCGGTTGCCGCTGCGAGCTGCCCCGAGAAGAACCGCGTCGCGTTCTCACAAATCGCGATCGTCGCGCCGCGTGCAACCAGAGAATCGACGGTGATACCCGCATTGGCCGCTGCCGCGTTTCCCGCCATATTCATAGGGTTCATATCCGGCGCCTGATCGGCCTCGGGAAATTGAACGACCTGGTGAATCGCCTCACCGTACTTCTTCCAGATGCTGTCGTTGTAGCCGAACGGCGTCGAGAAGTGCCGGAAGCAGATGACGATATCGAGGTCCGAATCGCTACCCTGATAGGCGCTGCCATGAGCATTGAACAGATTGGCCGAGTAGAGCAGAGCCTCGGCACCGCCGAGGCCGGTCGAGGTGTCGACGAAGATCCGATGGCCGCCCTTCGCCTCGTCGAGCCAGGCGTCGAGCTCGTGGCGCGCCGGCTCGAAGCCGGAGCCGCGGCGTCTCTGGGCATTGGCTTTGCCGGCAACGGCGCCGGCGGCAAGGCCTGCAACGGCGACGCTCATCCCCGTGACCAGGGAACGCCGTGCTGTGGTGTGTTCAGGTTTACTGTCCGTGCCGTCTTTTCTCGTCTTCATAATTCTTCTCTCGCCTGAAATTTTCGATCTACTGATCGGGTGACGTCGACAGGACGCCCTCGACGACAGGCTTCAGCCCCGTCAAACCCGCGTCCGAGCCGAGCGCCAACGCTTCCTCGTTATCGGCGCCGTGCATTTTCGCTCGCAGCGCCAACAGCGCACCGACGCGATTGCTGCTCGCGCAGTGCAGCAGGACCGGCCCGTCGATGTCGGACAGAATCCTGTCGAGCGCATCGGCATTTTCGTACGAGATGCCGCCGGCGCCGGACACCGGCAACGAGATGTAGCTCATCCCGAGGCCTTCCACCGTTGCCGCCTCGTCGAAACCGCGATCTTCTTCTGCGCTTCGGAGGTCGATCACCGCGGCGAATCCGTGCTCGGCGATCATGGCCAGCGCTTCAGCGCTCGGTTGCCCGCCGGTGGTGATGCCCGCCAGCGGTTCTGCACGGTTGGGGATCTCGCTCTCCTGTGCCTGGACAACCGCCATCGCCGCCCAGGACAGTAAGGCGACGAATAGTGCCGTCGTTTTTGCATGCTTCATAGAAGTCGCTCCCGTTTGGTTGCAGTGGGCGGCCTCGCGCGCGATGGCTACGAGGACGCGATCATTTGCGAAGTAAAGCCGTTGGTGCCGCTATGGGACCACTGGCGGTCCGCCCCTCGATGAACGTGTCTTACCGATTCGTACTGGACGTAGCCGAAGAACGCATTGGAGGGCAACCCGTTAATCCGAATGAGCTCGCCGTTCAGACCCCTGAGTGGCTTCATCTCGACCTCGGAATCCGGAACGGCGAATCGAATGAGGTCTGCCGAGCGATCGACACTCAAAGGCACGCGCTCGATCGAGCGCGCGCCGCGCTGGAAGCCCGCGAAGGCGAGCGGCAGGATGGCATCGAATGCCGCCGACTGGGAATCGGTCAGCGCGTCGTCCACATAGATTCTCGTCCATTGCCCCATCTCGAAAGCGACCAGAAAACGTACGCCGGCGAGATCGAGATCGTCTACCTGCCCCTCGCGGATCTCGATCAGCCGGTTGCCATCGCAGCGGAGCGTCGTCGGTCGCCCGAAGTTGCACGGGCAGGGGATCTCGCAACTGCAGCATTCAGCGACATCGGCGGCGAGTGACCACTCCCCGGCAGCCCGGGCCTTGCGGGACTTGCCGAGCAGCATCGGCGCAAGCGCGGCCGCGCCGAGTGTTCGATTGAAATTTCGCCTCTGCATACTTCTCCCCCTGGACCCAGCCGCTCGCGACTACCATCCTCGCGGGTGCCAATCGCTCTCTTATAGTACTCAAACGGCGGCTGGCATACATCGCATGTTGAGACCGAAGTGGCGCGTGATCTGCCGCAAAGGTAGTCTAAGCCTCCCGCAACCCTTTGATCTTTAATGGAGTCACCGCAATGACCAGGTCCGCCCTGCTTACGATCGCCATCTTCGCAGCTTCCTGTCAGTTCGCTTCAGCCCAGCCGACGACCGGCCCCGTCATCGATGGTTACGGTGCCTCCTTCGTCATCGACAACGCCGACGTGCCGTTGATAGAGAATCACGAATACCGGGTCGTTTTCGAGATCACAGGCTACGACCAGAGTCCGGGCGGCGTGAACCGGAATCTCGATCGCGTCGCCCGCTTCCTGAACCTGCATGCGAAAAATGGCGTCGACCCTGACAACATGCATCTCGCCGTCGTCATCCACGGTGCTGCGCTCGTCAACGCGCTCAACGACGACGCGTATCAGACTCGCCTCGAGATGGCCAACCCGAACCTCGAGCTGGCCGGGAAGCTGGCAGCGGCCGGCGTCGAGTTCTACGTCTGCGGGCAATCGATGGGCATGCGCGGCTTCGCCAAGAGCGAGCTGGCGGCACCTTTCAAGCTCGCAACCTCGGCGTTGACGATGGTCCACCAGCTGCAGGCGCAGGGATACACGTATCAGCCCTAGCGGCTCGCCCCGTGACGGTGGGGATCAGGCTCAGGTGCTCGCCAGCGCGCCGTAGACGAGAAAGCCGGCGAAGCCCAATCCGAGCAGGAGCCAGAGCCGAACGAACAACGGCGGGAAGCGATCGAACCAGCCGACCACTCGGCGCATCCCCTGCGGCCCGATGAGCGCGAGGCCGAGCGCGGCAATCACCGCGATCCAGCCGAGGACCATGAAGGTCGTTGGAAAACGGGATACGCTCGCACAGATGATCAGGGCCGCACCGAGCAGCAGGCGCACGAAGACAGCGACGTAAACGCCGGAGCGCTGCTCCATCACGGTCTGCACGAAGCGAATCAGCTTCGCCGGCTGAGCAATGCCCCAGAGCGATAGCGCCCCGACGATGATGCCCAAGATCGTGACCGTCGCCAGCGACAGGGTAACGAGCACGACGTCGACCTCACCTCAGTCCGCTGGCTCGATCCTGAGCAGCGCGCCATCCGCATGGTCGGTCAGAACATAGAGCAATTCATCGGGGCCCTGACGCACTTCGCGAATTCGATGCCCCAGGTCTTTTAGCAGGGCCTCGCGACGCAGCTCCTGCATGTCCTCGTTGAATACGATTCGATGCAACTGCCCCGTGCCCGCAATCTCGCCGAAGCGCACTCCGCCGACGAAGAGATTTCCCTGCCAGGGCGCAAGCCTTTCGCCGGTGTAAAACGTGGCGCCGGTCACTGAGATCGAAGGTATCCACGAGACGACCGGGTCGATCATTCCGTCGCGATGAAATTTATCGGGCTGGTACGGCCCGGCATAGGACCGCCCCAGACTGACGAGCGGCCAGCCGTAGTTGCCGCCGGGCACCAGAATATTGATCTCGTCGCCGCCATTCGGACCCATCTCGCCTTCCCAGATCTGACCGGTCGGCTCGTGGATCATGAGGCTCTCGGGGCTGCGGTGGCCCATCGTGAAAACTTCAGGCCGGTAGCCGGCTCTGCCGACGAAGGGATTGTCGTCCGGCACGCTGCCATCGTCGTTGAGCCTGAGGATCTTGCCGCCCAGGAGTCCGGGCTCCTGCGACGCCTCACCGTTCGCACCGTAGCCGCTGACGTAGAGCTTACCGTCCGGGCCGAACAGCATGCGCGATACGCTGGCGGTCCCGTCATCGGCGACGAAGATGTCCCGGACCCGGGTAAGAGCGCGACCGTCGAATACGCCCCTCGCGACGGCGAGCGCAGCCTCGCCGTCGCCTACCGGCTTGCTGTACGTCAGGTAGACGAATCTGTTGCTCGCAAAATCCGGGTGCAGCTTGATGTCGAAGAGGCCCGACAGAAATCCGGTCCGCACCTCCGGAGCGCCTGGGATCGGATCGGGCAACAGCTCGCCGTCGCGGATCAGGCGCAGCTGTCCGCCGTTCTCGGTGATGAGCATCGAGCCATCCGGCAGAAAGACCAGGCTCCAGGGATTCTCGAGACCACGCGCGAGCACGACGACGCGGATAGGCATCTCCGCGGTGAGGTACTCCATAGGGCCGTCCGGCAGCGGCTGTATCGGAATCCCCCGGCCACGCTGGGCTGCCGCCGGTACGGCAACCAACACTGCGGAAACCAGAGCCCACGCAAAGCGACGAATACCGAACCTCATGACTGTGCCCCCCTCGGCCGTGCTCCAGCCATTCTACTGCCGATTCGGCCCCGGCTCGGTACTAACCAGAGCGCGGCCCGAACCAGTTGACGCTGTAGAGATCGTGCCGCCGATCCCTGAGATTGCGAACCGTGCCGCTCTGACGGCTGGCCCTGAGGGCGTTCAGGCTGACATCGGCGATTGCGACCATCTCGACGTTCGGCGTCGTATCGGCCGCGACACCGTCGCGGGCGAATGGAAAATCGCACGGCGTCATGATGCAGCTTTGCGCGTAGTGGATATCCATATTGTTGACGTTGGGCAGGTTGCCGCAGCTGCCCGCCATCGCGACGTAGAGCTGGTTCTCGACTGCCCGGGCCTGGGCGCAGTAACGCACGCGGCTGTAGCTCTGCTTCTCGTCGGTCAAAAACGGCACGAACAGCAGGTTGATGCCCTGGTCGGTCAGGTAACGAACCAGCTCCGGGAATTCGACGTCGTAACAGACGAGCAGCCCAGCCGGTCCGCAATCCGTATCGATCAGGACGGAGTCATCGCCTCCGGCGATATTCCACCAGTATTCTTCGTTCGGCGTCGGATGGATCTTCGGCTGATCCACATGCGTGCCGTCTCGCCGGAACAGCTGCGCGATGTTGTAGAGCTTGTCATTGCGAATCAGCGGCGTGCTGCCGGCAACGATATTGATGTTGAACTTCATCGCGGCCTCGCGGAAGAGCTCCGCCAGCTCGTCCTCGTATTGCGAGATGTGTCGCATCGACTCGGCGGGTGGAATGGCTTCGTTCTCGAGCGACAGGAGCTGCATCGTGAAGAGCTCGGGAAAAACGACGAAATCGGCGCGGTAATCGGCCGTGACATCGACGAAGTAGAGGAACTGCTGGCGAAACTGGTCGAACGAGCGAATCCGGCGCTGCCCGTACTGCACGCAGGCCAGCCGCACCCGATTGACGCCCGTCGCCACGGCCGGAGCCGGGCTGCCCTGCTGCTCCGGCTCGGGCGCAATATATTGCGGGTTGCGCCAGACCATATGAGCTGCCGAGCCGAGCGATTGACTGTCGGCGGGCAGGTAGCCTTCGAGCACGCCGATGAGCTCGAAGCCGTTACGAAGCTGAAAGTTCACGACGGGATCGCGAACCCTGCGCTCCCGGACCGCATCGACATAGTCCTGGGGCGTCGGGAACTGCTCGCGCCGCCGCTCGTAGCCCGGAATCCGGCCGGCGATGACGATACCCTTCAGCTGCAGCTGCTCGACCAGCTCACGGCGCTTGCGGTAGAACCTCTGGCCGATCCGATAGCGGCGAATCTCGGGATCGACACAGACTTCGTAGCCGTAGAGATACTCGCCCTCCTCGTCGTGGGTCGAGCCGTAACCGCCCCCCGTGATCTGGTGCCAGGTATGTGGCGACAAAGCATCCCTCTCGGCGACGCGGATCGTGGCGCAATAACCGACAACCCGATCACCGAAGGTCGCAACCCAGCAACCCTCGGGGAACGCATGCAGCTGTCCGCGCAGCATGCCACGCGTATAGGTCGACATGCTCGGATAGACTCGCTTGACGAGATCGGCGATTGCGTCGATGTCGTCAGTCGCCGCGTTGCGAACGATGAGCTTCGTCTGCTCTTCGGTCATGGATCCTCCCGGACACAGTTCAGGTACTCCATGCTACCGCGCAGATCCTGACCGGCGCTGCGGCATTTTTCGGGGCGACGGTATGCCCGGCGGTACCGCAGGCTGTCCGGCCCCTGGAACTTGCGGGCGCGCTCACCCTTGTGGAACATGCGGCTACCCTGAAGTCTGACCGCCAATGTATCGCCACTTCGTCACCGCGCTGCTCGCGACACTCATCGCCGCCTCGTCCGCCCCGGCGCAGGAAGCGACATCCGAGCTGCATTTCGCGCGGCTCCAATACGAGACGGTCAATCGCTGCCCGAACATTGTCGGCCGGTTCCGACAGGCCTGGACAACCGATCAATATGAGGCGGAGGATCACTTCACTGAGATCGTCACGCGCCTGACGCGCGTCGATACCGGGAATTCGCGCCGCGAATACCGCAGCTTCAGCCTCCTGGACGATGAGTTGTTCGACTACCCCTGGCTCTATGCCGTGGAGGTCGGGCACTGGCAACTCAGCCAAACCGAGGCCGATCGGCTGCGCGAATACCTGCTGCGAGGCGGGTTCCTCATGGTCGACGATTTCCACGGGCCGTGCGAGTGGCAGGTCTTCATGGAAAGCCTTCAGCGCGCATTCCCCGACCGGCCCGTCGTCGATATCCCACCCGACCACGAGATCTTTCAGCTACTCTACAACCTCGATCAATTTACCCAGATCTGGGGGATCATCCTGCTCGGCTCCGGCATCACGCACGAGAACGGCGGCGTGGACCCGCACTGGCGAGGGATCTACGACGACGAAGGCCGCCTCATGATTGCGATCAATCACAACATGGACCTCGGCGATGCCTGGGAGCACGCCAACGACGCGCGCTACCCGACCGAGCTGACAGGCCTCGCCTCCCGGTTCGCCGTAAACTACGTCATTTATGCGATGACGCACTGAAGGATGACGGGGCAGGGGATGTCATTCCTGGGGGAGCTGAAGAAACGCAGAGTGATTCAGGCTGCGATCGCTTATGCGATCGTCGGCTGGGGCGTTGTCGAGATCGTGTCTACCATCGAGGAACCGCTCGGCCTGCCGACCTGGACCGACACCCTGGTGATCGTGCTGGCCCTGATCGGTTTTCCCCTGGCGCTCGTGTTGAGCTGGATATTCGACCTCACTCCCACCGGTATCGTTCGTACTGAGCCGTCGACAGAGGACGAAGCACCGGCGAAGACTGGCCCGGCCACTGGCGACAGCACCGGCACCGAAGACAAACGTGAAGTTCTGCCGAATTCCATTGCCGTGCTGCCGCTCGAGAATCTGAGCCCGAATCCGGACGACGCCTACTTCGCGGCCGGCATTCACGAGGAAATCCTGAACTATCTCGCGAAGATCGAGGACCTGAGCGTGATTGCGCGCACATCGGTCAGGCGGTACGCCGGCACGGACAAGCCGATCGCGGAGATTGCTGCCGAGCTCGGAGTCTCGACGGTCATGGAGGGCAGCGTGCGCTACGCGGGCGATCGCGTGCGCGTCACGACCCAGCTCATCGATGCCGCCACCGAAAACCATCTTTGGAGCGAAACCTATGAGCGTGAGCTGGCCGATGTATTCGCGATCCAGGCCGATATCGCCATGCACGTTGCCGCGGCGCTGCGAGCGGAACTGACAACAGTCGAGAAGCGCAGCATCGAGGAACTACCGACGACACGTTCTTCCGAAGCCCATGCCCTGCTGTTGAAATCGCTGGCGCTGTTCACGCAAGGCGATACGGCGATGGCAGTGACGACACCTCCGAGTGTCCGCCACAGCATTCATACACAACTCGACCGTGCTCTGGAGCTCGATCCCGAGTTCGCGCTGCCCTACGCGCTCAAGGCACTGCTCTACGCCGTATCGAGAATTTACGATCCCGTCACGACGGAAGCCTGGCCGGCTTTTTGCGCCGATCTCGACGAGTCCGTTCGCCGCAATGCGCAAAAGGCATTGCATCTCAGTCCGGGGCTCGGCATCCCTCATTTCGCGCTCGCTCTGAATCATCAGTTCAACTGGCAGTGGCGACAGGCACGCCAGGACTTCGAGCGCGCGGCCGATCTGAGGCCGAACGACGCGCACCTGCTGACATGGTATGGCGCGCAGGAGCTCTTCCTGGACAACCTCGACGATGCCGTCAGGCTGGCCCGGCGCGCTGTCGCCCTGGATCCGGCCAATGCATGGGCGGGTCTCATTCTCGGTGTCATCCTGCATATGGCCGGCGACTACCAAGCCTCGATCGCTTCGTTCGCGGATTTCAGCGCCATGCATCCCGAGTCATCGCTGCCGTACCTGCACCGGGTGCTGCCCGAGATCGCGCTCGGCAATGAGGACGAAGCGCTTGGCCAGCTGCAGCTTGCTGACCAGCTCATGCCCGACGAGGCGGCACCGGCTATTCTTCTGCATACCGCTTACCTCTACCGCCGGCTGGGCCTGCTCGACGAGGCCCAAGACGCGATCAATCGGCGCAAGGTGCTGATCGGCGATCGATTCGTCGATCCCGCTGCCTGGGTGATGGGTCATCTGGCGCAGGGTGATCGCGCAGCCGCGCTCGAGGCCCTGACCGATGCCGTCGAGCAGTCGGAATCCCGTCAGGAAGTCTTTGTTCGCGAATTCGTCAGGCGCAATGCCTGGTTCGACGCCGTGCTCGACGAGCCAGAATTTGCCGCGATGCGCGCTCGGCTAGGGGCCGCCGACTGACGGCTTCCGTTCAGCTACGCGCCGCGACGATGGACTACGGTGCTCGTCTGGCGAACGATTCAGAGGGAAAATTCGTCTCCGAGCTCGGGCATTCTCACCTCCGTGCCCGTCAACAGCTTCGCAAAGTGAGACATCGCCTCCTCTTCGCCGTGGACAAGGTAG
>JASFSD010000078.1:0-8769 GCA_050114575.1 Gammaproteobacteria bacterium
TCCAATCATGTCGAGATGCCGGAAAGCGGGTTTCGCGACGGGTTGATTCTGGCGGGCTGGAAAGAAGTCGTTCCCTACAGCGGCGACCAGGAAATCAGGCGGATATTCGGAGATTAGACGATGACGCGTAACAGACGGATCGTGGCGAAGCTGTTGGCGGGCATCGCGATAACTTCGATTGCAACGGGTCCGCGCATGGCCAATGCAGAGATCCGGGTCGGTATCACGCTGCACCCCTATTACAGCTTCGTCGCCAATATTGTCGGCGATCGCGCCGAGATCGTGCCGCTAATCGATGCCAACGCGAATCCCCACGGGTACGCGCCGCAGCCGGATGACATGATTCGGATCACGACGATGGACGCGCTCGTCGTCAACGGCATCGGCCACGACTCATGGGCATTCGAAATTCTCGACGCCGCCGGCGTACGAGATACGCTGCCGTTGATTTACGCCAATGACGGCGTTTCCCTTATCCCCGTGGCGGGCGACCCGAGCGGCGCGAAAGTCGTCAATCCGCACACGTTCATCTCGACGACGGCGGCGATCCAGCAGATCTACACGATCGCGCGCCGACTCGGCGAGATCGATCCCGACAACGCCCGCTTCTATCGGGACAATGCGAGGCAGTACGCGCTCGGGATACGCAAGCTGCGTTCGGAGTTCGACGCGAAAATCGCGGGCACGGATTTGTCGGGCTTCCGCTGCGCGACGATGCACAGCGGCTACGACTATATCCTGCAGGAGCTCGGCCTGCAGGTCACGGCGGTCATCGAGCCACGCCACGGCGTCGAGCCGACGGCGCGGCAGCTCGCCGACACGATAGAGAGAATCAACGCGGCAGATGTCAATGTGCTCTTCGCCGAGAAGTACTTCGCGACGCAGTTGTCGGAGACGATCCGGGAAGCCACCGGCGTCGAGATGTACTCGATCTCACACATCTCCAGCGGTGAATACACGGCCGGCAAATTCGTCGACGAGATGCGCGAGAACCTCGACACGCTGGCGTTCGCGATAAAAGCAACCGCCGCCAGGGATTGAGCCGCAGGCAAGAGAGGAAGCGGCGATGCAGGGGCCAGCGATCGAATTCGAGAACGTCAGCCTGGCTCTCGGCGCGACGCGGATACTCGAAGACGTCAGCTTCGGCATCGAATCCGGCGCCGTTCATTGCATCGTCGGCGCCAACGGCGGCGGCAAGACGTCACTGATCCGCTCGATGCTCGGCCAGATGCCGCACACCGGGCGCATCGCCATCCACTGGTCGGACAACCGAACCACGGGTTACGTGCCGCAGACGCTCGACTTCGACAAGACCCTGCCGCTCACGGTCGGCGACTTTGTCGCGATGACCTTTCAGCGGCGGCCCGTCTTCCTGGGTGTGCCGCGGCGGCGGCGCGACCTCATCGACGAGGCACTCGAGCGCGTCGGGCTCGAGGGCAAGAGCCGCTTCAAGATGGGCGGCCTCTCGGGAGGAGAGCGCCAGCGCGTGCTGTTCGCTCAGGCGCTGATTCCAGAGCCCTCACTGCTCGTGCTGGACGAGCCGCTGACGGGGCTCGACCTGGCGGGCAAGGAAATCATCGAGACCGCCATCTCCGAGTTTGCTGCCGGCGGTGGAACGATCGTCTGGATCAACCACGATATCGCGCAGGTCGACGAGGTCGCCGACGGTATGACCTACATCGACCGCAAAGTGCTCCTCCACGGCAGGCCGAAAGAAGTTCTGCGGAGCGGCACGGCACGCGCGCTGTTTCCAACTCTTGGCCGGGTAGACGCCGACGGACTTAGGGCGACACCGGCATGAGCGACATCTACGACATACCGCGGCAGTTCATCATCGATCTAGCGGACGGTGGCTACATTCATTACACGTTTCTCTACGCGTTCGTCGTCAACGGCTTCCTCTGTGCTTTCGTCATCGGCCCTCTGCTGGGCGGAATCGGGACCATGGTCGTCGCCAAGCGCATGGCGTTCTTCTCGCAGGCAATCGGCAACGCGGCCCTGACCGGCGTCGCGATCGGCGTCATCATCGGCGAATCCTATACGGCGCCCTATGTCTCGATGTTCAGTTTCTGCATTCTCTTCGGGCTATTGCTGAATTTTTCGAAGAACAACACGAAGATGTCATCGGACACGTTGATCGGCGTGTTTCTGTCCATCTCCCTGGCGATCGGCGCGACAGCGCTGCTCTGGGTCTCTGCGAGGGTCAACACCCACATTCTCGATACCGTGATGTTCGGCTCGATCCTTACAGTCGACGATACCGACATCACGGTGCTGCTCGTCACGACACTGATCACGGCCTCCATCGCCTTGCCGCTCTACAACAAGATGGTTCTGGCCAGCCTGAACCCGAGCCTCGCACACGTGCGCGGCATAAAGGTCAAATGGCTCGAGTATGTGTTCGTGCTGCTGCTGACGATCCTGACGGTTGCCTGCGTCAAGATCATCGGCGCCGTGCTGGTGGAGGCCCTGTTGCTGATTCCGGCGGCCGCCTCACGCAACCTCAACCGCTCGATCAAGGGCTTTGTCGTCTGGAGTATCGTCTTCTCGACAATCAGCTGCGTCGTCGGCGTCTATGCACCGATGCGTTTCGATCTGCCTGTGCCGTCGGGCGGTGCGATCATCCTCACCGCCGCATTGATCTTTCTGATCACGATGGGCATACGAATGACAGTACCGCGCTTCCGGGAGGCAAGCTTCTAGCGAAGCATCGGACATACAGGATTAATCAGAGAGTTCCGAGACCATGAGACACCTTCCATCGGCCGTCCTCAGATTCCTTGTAGTCGCACCAGTCGCTCTGACGGCACCCATCGCTGCTAGTGCCGCGAGCGTGGTCACCGGCACTCAGGCGACCTACTCGCTGACGAGCGCCCTCGTCGAGGACACCCCGATCCAGGTTGTCAATGTGCCGGAGGACGGTCGCGAGATGGCGGTGCTCGCGGATTACATCGGCCGCCGCATGGATCGGCTGGGGCCGGTATTCGCCGAGGCCGACGCCGTCGTCTCGCTGACCAACGCGCTGCCGGGTGATCCGCTTTACCGGTTCGCCCGCCAAGCCAACATTCGCATTGTGGATATCGACGCTGCGGTTCCCTGGTTGCTCTCGATGCCGGGCGTCGCGCTGACCGACTCGCCCGCCTCGAACGTCGAATGGGGAACCGGCACCGATGCCCCGTCGTCCGCGACGGCACCGTACTTCTGGCTCAGCATCTCCAACGCGATCCGCATGGCTGACATCATCGCTCATGACCTCAGCGAAATCTTCCCTGATTCTGCTGATGCGATCGCGCGCAATCTCCAAAGATTGAAGCGGACGCTGTTGGGTCTGCGCGGCGATTACCAGAGCCGGCTCATCGCCGCAGGCGATGACACAGTCTTTGCGCTGACGGGAGATTTCGTCTATCTGACCAACGACATGGGGCTCTATGTCGACGGCTACTTCATCAAGCAGGATATCCGCTGGACCGAAGAGGATCTCGCGCGGTTGTCTCGACACCTCGAAAACCACGGAGTGCGGGTCGTCATCCACGAATGGATGCCGAGCGAAGCCATACAGGCGGCCATCGCCGCGGCCGATGCCGAGCTCGTCGTCCTGCAATCGGGCGACCAGGGTATTCTCGACGACGGTTCTCTTGCTGCCGACGGGTTGCAGCAGATCCTGAGGAATAATCTCGAGACCCTTACGAACGCGCTCAGGCGGTAATAGCCTCAACTGTGAAGCGAGCCAGAGGGCGGGCGTTGACTGGCCAGCGACCGGCGGGATATCGTCCGCGGACAGCCGTGCCGAACAAGGAGAAGAACGATGCGCGCCAGGGGATCCAACTCTCGCAGTCTGTTGCCGGGCTGCCTCGCTCTTGCCTTGCTCGCGACCGCGATCGGGGCCTACGCTCAAAACCTTTCCGAAGACCTCGATCCGGGCTCGGGTGCCCGTCTGCCGCATCCCACGCGGGCGGATCTGGGCGAGGCGGGTAAGCGCGTCGCCGACATCTTCGCCCGCGGCGACGACCCTTCGACGCCCGTCGGCGGGCCGCTGGCTTTTGCCGCCTACAACCCGGCCGTCGCGACGGCTTTGCTCGATCTGCACGACGGTGCGGTCAACGGCACGCTCGACGCCCACGCGCGCGAGCTCGCGATCCTCGTCGCCTGCCGCGAGACGAACTACTCGTTCGAATGGAATGCGCACGTCGGCCAGGCGCTCAATGCCGGCACCGAGCAGCGGGTCATCGATGCGGTACGCGAGAACGCGTCGCTCAGCGGGCTGCCGCGGGCCGATGCCGCCATCATCCGCTTCGGCCGTGAGATCTTCAGGGACCGCGCCATGAAACCCGAGACCTTCGCCGAGGCCGTGGAGCTTTTTGGCGAGAAGGGCGCGATGGATCTCGTCGCGGTTATGAGCACGTATGCCGTCAGCGGCTTCTACGCCATCGCGGTCGACGAGCACCCGCCGGGTATGGAGATGCTCGAGCCGCTGCGTTGACGAATGCGTGCGCGCATGTCGGTCCTGCCAGTCGGCGGTGCGATACGCGGACAATAGCGAGGACGTGAGCAGCTAGAACGAATGAATCGAGGAGTCGGGGGGCTCGATGTCGCAACCAGAAACCATCCGCGATCTGCTGAGTAATGGCGCCGACGACGCCGAAGCCATCGGCGCACCGGGCCGCCAGTCACTCGACTATGCGGGTCTGCGCGCCCACGTTGTCGGCACGGTGGCGCGGCTCAACGAGCTCGGCGTCGGGCGCAACGACCCGGTCGCGATCGTGCTGCCCAACGGGCCGGAGATGGCGAGCGCCTTCGTTGCCATCGGCGCCGGTGCAACGACAGCGCCGCTGAATCCGGCCTACCGGCACGACGAGTTTCTGTTCTATCTCAACGACCTCGAGGCAAAGCTCCTGGTCGTCGAGGCGGGGTCGACAACGCCCGCGCTCGAAGTCGCGGCCGAGCTTGGCATACCCGTCGCGACGCTGCATGCGGACCCGGAAGCCCCTGCCGGCATCTTCATGCTCGAGGGCGAGAGCGCAGCCGCCGCTCGGACAGGGTTCGCCGAGGCAGGCGATACGGCGCTGGTGCTGCACACCTCGGGCACGACATCGCGGCCGAAAATCGTTCCACTGAGCCAGCGCAATGTCTGCGCCTCGGCTGCCAACGTCGCCGACAGCATTGCGCTTTTGTCCGGCGACCGCTGCCTCAACATCATGCCGCTGTTTCACATCCACGGGCTGATCGCTGCGGTGCTGAGCTCGCTCAGCGCCGGCGCGAGCGTGCATTGTTCGCCCGGATTCAACGCGCTGCACTTCTTTCGCTGGCTCGAGGAGGTCCGGCCTACCTGGTACACGGGAGTGCCGACGATGCACCAGGCCATTCTTGCGCGCGCGTCGCGCAACCAGGAGATCATCGACAACGTGCCGCTCAGGCTCGTGCGCTCGTCGTCCGCGTCGCTGCCGCCGCAGATCATGGCCGAGCTCGAGCAGACCTTCGGCGCCCCGGTCATCGAGGCTTACGGCATGACGGAAGCCGCGCATCAGATGGCGAGCAACCCGTTGCCGCCGCGCGAGCGCAAACCGGGCAGCGTCGGCGTTCCGGCGGGTCCCGAGGTCGCGATCATGGACCAGGCCGGCAGCCTGCTGCCGGCAGGCCAAATCGGCGAGATCGTCATTCGCGGCCCGAACGTGACGAGCGGTTACAAGAACAACGACACGGCCAACGCCGAGGCGTTCACCAACGGCTGGTTCCGCACCGGAGACCAGGGTGTCGTCGATGAGGACGGCTATTTCCGTCTGACCGGCCGGCTCAAGGAGATCATCAACCGCGGCGGTGAGAAGATCTCGCCGCGCGAGGTCGACGAGGTCCTGCTCGATCACCCCGCGGTCGCACAGGTCGTGACCTTCGCCGTGCCGCACGACAAGCTCGGCGAGGACGTCGCCGCTGCCATCGTCCTCAAGGAGAACTGCGAGGCCGACGAGAAGAGCATTCGCGCGTTTGCCGCGGAGCGCCTTGCCGACATGAAGGTGCCGCGCAAGATCATTTTCCTCGACGAGATTCCGAAGGGCGCGACGGGCAAGCTCCAGCGCATCGGCCTGGCCGAGAAGCTCGGGCTCGCCTGAAACCATGGTCACTCGCCATTGAACGCGCCAGCCGCAAGAACCGCTTCCCAATGGCCCTGACATTCGCATGAAGGTCTGCGTCTACGGAGCCGGCGCCATCGGCGCCTACCTCGGCGCGGCGCTAACCGATGCCGGCTGCGACGTCACGCTGATTGCACGCGGCCCGCACCTCAAAGCCATGCGCGAGAAGGGCCTGACGATCGAGCAGGACGCCGAGCGCCGCACGCTCGAGCTCGCCTGCACCGACGACCCGAGCGAAGCCGGGCCACAGGACTACGTCATCGTCACGCTCAAGGCGCACTCGGTGGCACCCGTCGTCGACCGGATCGCGACGCTGCTCGGGCCGGAGACGGCCATCGTCACAGCACAGAACGGGATTCTCTGGTGGTACTTCCATGCGCTCGAGGGACCGTGGCAGGACAGGCATCTCGAGACGGCAGATCCCGGCGGCGTCATCTGGAACACGCTCGGCCCGGAGCGCGCCATCGGCTGCGTCGTCTATCCGTCCTGCGAAATCGTCGAGCCCGGCGTCGTCAGGCACCTCGAAGGCAACCGGTTCATGCTCGGCGAGCCCTCGGGCGAGAAGACCGAGCGCGTCACGCGCCTGGCCGAGGCCATGACGGCCGGCGGTCTCAAAGCGCCCGTCAGGCGCAAGATCCGCGACGACATCTGGTTCAAGCTGCTCGGCAACGCCACCTTCAATCCGGTCAGTGTGCTGACGGGGGCGACGCTCGAGCAGATGGGCCGGCATCCCGGAACACGCTCCGTCATCAAGACATTGATGGAAGAAGCGGCGGCCGTAGCGACGGCGCTCGGCGTCCGCTTCGCCATGGATATCGACAAGCGCATCGATGGCGGCACGGCCGTCGGCGCGCACAAGACCTCGATGCTGCAGGACTACGAGCTCGGCCGGCCACTCGAGATCGACGCGCTGGTCGCCTCGGTCGCCGAGCTCGGCCGTCTCGTCGACGTGTCGACGCCCGTGCTCGACGCCGCCATCGAGCTCGTGCGCCTCAAGGCGGAACTACGGGAGTAAACCATGGCTGACATCGGGCAGAAGCCGGTCGACACGGCTGGTGTGGACGACCTCGAATCTCTCGAACTACCGTCTCTTGCGCCCGGCGCAATGATCCGCCACTTCGGCCCGGGTCTCCTGCTCATGATGACGGGCATCGGCACGAGCCACGTCGTGACGGCGCCGGTCGCGGGCGGGCGGTTCGAGTACGCGCTCCTCTGGTGTATCCCGATCGCCTACATCTTCAAGTACTACGGCTTCGAGATGGCTTTCCGGTTCACGCACGCGACCGGACGCAGCATGCTCGACGCCTATTCGACAGCCTGGAAGAAGTGGCCGCTCTGGTACGTGCTGATCACAACGGTCATTCAGTCTGCCATCGGCCAGGCCGGGCGGCTGATCGCCGCTGCGGCCGTCGCACTCTATTTCTTCAGTGAATTCGTCGGCATCGACATACCGGTGCTCGAAAGCAACGGCGAGCTCGGTTTTTACGCCTTCCTGCTCGCCGTGCTCTCGGTCATCGTCATCCTGCGCGGCCGCTATCGTGCGCTCGAGCTCGCGACCAAGATCGCGGCCGGCTTTCTGATCGTCTCGACGATCGGCGTCTATGTCGTCGAGCCGGCCCCGGTCACCGAGTTCGTCCATTTCTTCGAGCTCGATACGCCCGAAGGCTCGTGGCTCGTGATCGCGTCGTTCCTGGGGCTGCTGCCGACCGGCATCGATGTCTCGCTGCAGGCGTCGGAGTGGGGCAAGGCCAAACGCGCCGGCATGGGCCTGATAAGGCGCAAGCTCGATGTCGACGGCATCACGCGCCGCTTCGACCCGTTCACGAGCACTCGCGACGACCTGACGGTCGACACCTCGAAGCTGCCGCCGCACGCGCGCGAATACTGCCGGCGCTGGTTCAAGATCGGCCTCATGGATTTCCGGTTCGGGCATGTCATCTCGTTCGTGCTCGCGACGATGTTCCTGCTGCTCGCAGCCGTCTGGCTCTATCCGAGCGAGGTATCCGGCAATGCCGTCATGGGCGAGATCGCCAGGATCTTCACCGACAGTGTCGGCCCTTCGATGATGATCGTGTTCCTGCTCGGCGCGTTCGCGGCGGCCTTCTCGACAGCGTTCAACTACTTCGATGGCTGGCCGCGCGTCATCGCCGCGTGCTGCCGCAACCTGTTCCGAACGACCTCGGCGCTGCGCGGCGTCGCACGGCGTGATCTCGACGACGAGAAGCGAAGCCGCTGGAACTCCGAATACAACATCTACCGGATCGCGATGTTCTTCTCGCTGATCGCCTCGGTTGCGATCGTCGCGGGGCTCCCCAGGCCCGTCTACCTCGTCCTCGTCGCCTCGGCGCTCGCCTACTTCGTCGCGCCCGTCATCTATTTCCTGAATCTCTACTACTGCTTCAAGGTCATCCCGAAAGAGGACAAGATCTTCTATCCGTCGACGTTCGCGACCTGGTTCAGCGGGCTCAGCCTCGTCGTCTTCGGTGGGATGTCGGTGCTGTTGATTCTGGCGCGGGTGTTCGACGTGCAGCTTTTCGGCTGAGCCGGCTTCAGTCGAACGGCGCGAGCCGCGCGAGCTCTTCCGGCCAGTTCAGCACGATGCGCAGCTCCGTGCCGCTGTCGGTCAGGCCCGTTACGGTGTCGA
>JASFSD010000079.1:0-8727 GCA_050114575.1 Gammaproteobacteria bacterium
AGCAGGTCGAACATCATGTCGACGTGTTCTTCGTAGACGAAAGGAATGCCGGCGGGCGCCTCGGGAATGACGAGGTCGGGATTTTCGCCAAGCTGCGCTTCTGCCCGCTGCAGACGCCGTTCGATCTCGCGGACGCTCTCGAGGAAGAGATCGAGCTTGGCCCGATCGTGTGAGTCCAGCGTGGTCTTGAGGCTCGTGGCCTGAGCACCGAGCGTGTCGAGAATGCTCCGGTCTTCGTGTTGCCTGCGCATCCGCGCCTCGACGCTGCCGCCGGAGCCGAACATGCGCTCGAAGACCTTGCGCGGATTGATCTCCATCGGCATCGGTGAGGTCGGGGTCCGCCAGGACAGAGTGTTCATGTAGATGCAGCCGAAATCGCGGTCGCAGGCACCGATCAAACCGGAATGATCCTCGGTCGCGAGCTCGAGCGACGGCAGAATCGTGTCCTGGCCAATGGCGGCGGCCGCGATCTGATCGGCCGTAACGCCGGCATACGCGTCGACGCCCTGCGTAGGCTTGGGCCGGACTCCCGAGAGCCACGTCGTGGGGCTCAGGCTGTGTACGGCTGTCGAATCGGCTGCGCGATGGTGCAGGCCGCTGACGATGCTGAGGCGGTCGCGATAGGGCTCGAGCAGCGTCAGAATGTCCTTGAACTCGAAACCGGTGCCGGTGGTATCCGGCGTCCAGCGATTCATGATTGCGCCATGCGGGAAATAGATGAACCCGAGCCGGGGACCGGCGGCCGGGGCCTGGCCGAAAGCGGGAACCATCGCATCGAGGAGTGGCAATGCCAGCGTGGCGCCGGCTCCACGCAGAAAAGTCCGCCGCGGTAGATGCTTTTTGGAAATGAACATCGTAAGTCAGCCTCCCCGTTGATCGGTCAGCCTCGGATAGTGTCGCAGCGCCGCATTCTGCGGGCGTCCGGGCGTCGATGGTTCAATCGACTATTAAACCAAAACACCGCCCTTATCAGCAATGGATTGAGTCTAAACTGCGGCCATCCGCAGGTCGTTCAGCAGCGCATTCTTCCCGGTCACGGCCAGGCAACTTGCGGTGTCGAAGCGCTTGGTCCGACAATGCTCGAATGTCGTCCGGGGGGACTCGGCTGCGAAGGGCTCCGCGGTCATCCGCGTGATCGCGGACCCGGTATAGACGCTCAATGGGAGGATTCATGTCGATCAAGCGTTTTTTGCCCTTGGCTGTTGCGGTCATCATGCCGTTGGCATCTAGTGCGCAGGACGGAGAGGTCGTCTATCAGACTTACTGTGCCGCGTGCCATGACGATCCGGGCACTGAGACGATCCCGTACGTCGATGCTCTGCGCAGGCTCGACGCCAACACCATCGTCGATACCCTGACATCGGGTGTCATGCGTCTTCAGGGGCTGGCCCTGAGCGCGGAAGAGCAGGTTAAGGTGGCCGAGTACCTCGCCGGTGAGGCGGTCAGAGAGCGCGTCGCAAGATTCGAGCAGGGCCAATGCCCGGCGCGGCCGGGTCTGCCGGAGCTGACGGCCGGTGGGATCTGGAATGGCTGGGGTCCGGATACCTCCAACTCGCGGTATCAGGCGGCAGCCGGCCTCGTGCCGGGCAACGTCCCCGAGCTCGAGCTGAAGTGGGCTTTCGGGATCCCGAATGCGCAGCAGTCGCGCTCTCAGCCCGCGGTTGTCGGCGGTCGCTTGTTCATGGGCAGCCAGTCGGGTTCGGTGTATGCGCTGGACGCGAAGACCGGCTGCCTCTACTGGAGCTTCGCCGCCGATGAATGGGTCCGTACGGCGATTTCGGTCGGACCTTACCCCGGCGGCTACGCGATCTTCTTCACGGATGCGGCCGCCAAGGCCTATGCCGTAGACGCTCAGACCGGGCGGCTGCTCTGGACCCGTCAGATCGACGACCACCCGGGGCGGCGCGGAACAGGCTCGCCGACGCTGCACGAGGGCGTGCTCTATGTGCCCGTTTCCGGCGTTTCCGAGGAAACGGCGTCGTCACAGCCGGACTACGAGTGCTGCACGTTTCAGGGCAGCCTGACGGCTCTCGATTCGGCCACGGGCGAGGTGCTCTGGAAGACGCATACGCTGCCACCGCTCGAGCGCCGCGGTACCAGCACGTCCGGCAAGGCGCTCTGGGGTCCGGCCGGCGTGCCGATCTGGAGCGCGCCGACGGTCGACGCGGCGCGGGGCCTGATTTACGCCGCAACGGGTAACAGTTATGCCGATCCGCCGGCGGTCACCTCGGATGCCATCCTGGCTTTTTCGATGGAGACGGGCGAGATCGTCTGGGTCAATCAGGTCGCGGGCCCCGACACCTGGATCATGGGTTGCGGCGGCGACGGGCCGGGCGGGGGCCGCGGCGGCCCTCCCGGTGGCGCGACGTCAGGCGACAACCCGAACTGCCCGGGCGACGTTGGCCCGGACTTCGACTTCTCAGCCTCGCCCATCCTGACGACGCTTGCCAACGGCAGGGACGTCATCATCGCGACGCAAAAGGCCGGTATGGGTTATGCGCTCGATCCGGACAACGAGGGCAGGACGCTGTGGTCTTACCGCTGGGGCGCCGGCAGCCCGGTCGGCGGGGTCTGGGGCGCGACGACGGACGGTGCGCGAGCTTACTTTGCCGTGGCCGATCAGTTCAGCGAGAGTGCCGGTGGTGTGCACGGCGTGGACATCGCAACGGGCGAGCGGGCCTGGTTCTCCGAGCCTGCGCCGCCGCTGTGTGAGCCGGGTCCGGGCTGCAGCGCGGCGCAGTCTTCTGCGCTGTCATCGATCCCGGGTGTCGTCTTCGCCGGTTCTGCCGATGGCGGCATCAGGGCGCACGACGCGGGCACGGGCGAGGTCATCTGGGAGTTCGACACGAACGTCGATTTCGACACGGTCAACGGGATACCGGCCAACGGCGGGTCGATGGACGGCCCGGGCGCCGTCGTCGCCGGCGGCATGCTGTACGTGACTTCGGGAAATGGCGGAATCGTCGGGACGCCGGGTAACGTGTTGCTCGCGTTCGGCCTTCCGGATTGATGGCCAGACGACGCCGTTGACGGAGCCCGCGCCTGCAATAAGTCAAATTGTCCCGCCTTCTTCGCCCGGTGCGCAGCACTGAGTCGCCGGCGATGAGACGTCGAAGGGCTTGTCCGAGCTTGTGAAATCGCCGTGGCGCCCCATTCTGCGGCCGGATTTGTGACCGGCTTCGCATGCGTGGCTCGCGCCAATGGAAACAATCGTTGCCCCAACAATCGACGAAGCAGAGGCGACCTCATGGGGGGCAAGCCGAGAATCATACCGAACCGCACCTACGTTCTGGATCCGAAAGACCTCGAAGAAATGGAGGAGCTGACGATCGGTACGGTCATGCAGGAAGCGCTCGATGTCTCCGATGATTCGCCGGGTGACACTGCGGAAACGCCCGAGTGCGGTGATCGGCAAACGCCGACGCCGGGATCCAAGGACTGAGCTCTCGACGCCAGTATCCCGTGGCTCGGCAATTGCCTCCGCCCCGTGCGAGTAATCAAGGCGACCCGCGCCCGGCCAATCGCATAGGCTGATATGCCGGTGACACCACTACAGGGCGCCTATCTCTCCAGCTACTGTATCGCCTGTCTGGCCGCGCTCGTGCTGTTGCTGCGCGAACGGCGCCGCATCGTTCTGCTGCAGCGGCGTTATCGGCTCTATCTTATTTCGGGCTGGAAACTCGTGACCTTTGCGATCGCGGCACTGGCGATGACGATCATGGCGCCCTATACGGGTGATCCGACCTGGGACTACGTCGATGCGTCGGTCATGGCGGTGTTGACCTACCTGACGGCGCCGTGGGCCGTGGGAACGCTGTATCTTGCCTTTCGGCGACAAGCGGCGAAGACGGACGTCTACATCGCGGTCTGCATCTGGATGTTGTCCGTCAGCTGGTTCTACGATGTCTACATTCTGCTTCGAAACGGCTACTACCCGCCGACATGGCTCGCCAACATCGTCCTGTCGTCGATTCTCTATCTCGCTGCCGGCCTGATGTGGAATCTCCAGCGGGCACGCGGTCGGGGAGTGGTGTTCGGTTTCATGGCGCCGGGATGGCCCGAGCCTCGCAATGAGCTCGGCTTCGGCCGGATTGCCTGGTTCGCATTGCCGATCATGGTGCTGGTGACGATGTTGATCGCGCCGTTCCTGCTTTGATGCGGTTCCCTCCAGATCGAGTCCCGGGTCAGGGTATTACTGCAGGATCGATCGCCACGTGGCCGACGCAGTTCACCCACGATCGGTAGCCATGCTCCTCGAGTAAATTTGCCGCTCGCTCGTTGAAGCCATCTTTCTCGAGCGCGGAGCCAATGACTTCGGACGCTGTTTCCAGAACACTCGAATCGGCACCCTGCGGCATCGGGCCGAGATAACCGTTGGGCTTGCGCGGACAGAAGCCGATTTCTGCCTGAAGCTCGTCCATTCGCTGATCGATCTCCCGCCTGAATGTGTCGTCGGTGCGCAGCAACCCGACCAGAGTCGACATCAGTGCAATGTCGTGGTCGTCGTCGTGCAGCGTGAACAGGGATACCAGCTCGAGTGGGCGTACGTTCTCGATGCTGAACGCGAACTCTCTCGGAACCATCGTTCCGTTTTCGGCCTGGTGCACCGAGTAGCGCGCATAGCGGGACGAAGACCAGTCGGTTCCCATCACGCTGATGCCGCCATCGGTGACGCAGCCTGCGAGCCAGCTCAATGCATCCGACCGGAAGGCGTCGTCGAAGTAGATCAGGACGTTGAAACAGCGAACGGCACTGAAGTCATCGAGGCCCTCTGCGCCGAAGCCGAGCTGCCTGAATTTCACGTTGCCTTTCTCGAATTGCAGGACAGGGTTCCGCACGAGTTCCGCCTTGTTGTTGGACACCCGGCTGGCGCCGCCATCGTCGGCAGGAAGTAAAGGTAGCAGGGACTCGAGGTGACTGGAAAAGCGCCTGCGCGTCTCCGTGGGGTCGCGATAGAGTGCTTCCCAACGGGCGGCGCCAGCGGCGCCCGCCTGAAAATAGATCAGCTCGCCCGGCTTCGAAAATGCCGCATAGTCGCCATTCGGTTCTCTGACCAGATACTGTCCGAAAGACGGATCCGCGCCTGTAATACGTACGCCCGGAAAGCGCTCGGCAGAATCGAGCGTCGTGATCGGCGGGAATCCACAACCGAGATCGAACAGACTGTCGCCCTCCGCGAGCGGACGCCACGGGTTCTTCTCCAGGTATTCGTCGATTGCGGAGTGGCGGCCTTGCTGCGTAATCGGCGGAACGGTGCCACCCCAGGCGCCCGGCAGGATCTTGGAAAGAAAGTCCCCCACAACCCACGCCAGCCCCTCGGAAAAATCCGTGGCGTCGAGACGCTCGGCCCGAAACTGGCGGCACATCCGTTCCACGAATTCACGGACCTCCGGTCGCTCCTCGTCGACGGGCCCCATCAACTGGACGACTTCCGGTGACAAGCCGCCATCGAAGTAGCGGTCGTTCAATTCGCGGACGAAAGACATCTTCAAATGCTCCGTTTGTTTACAGAGAGAATCAGCTTCATGAGTACCTGCAGTCACGGTCTATTCAGTGGTCATATTCGGAGATCGTGCTCCAGACCGGTTGCACCCATACCGTGTACTCGAGCGTGCGGACTGTTTCGCGGTTCGGTCTGTACTGCGCTTCGATTGCCCGGCACCCTGGCCAGAGGTCGTCCAGAGTCGTGGTCATGAAGTCTCCTCCGGGGATCCCGGTCGCGACATACGGTCCGCTTCCCTGAACGATCGGGGCAGGTCCATCGATCCGCCTGGCAACCACCGTCAATCTCGGTGAGGTTTCGCCATCGACGCGAAAACCCTCGCGAAAGTAGGAAGGCGCCGCCCATCATGCGTGCCCCAGCCATGTCGAACGAAGGTTCACAGCTCGTTGTCGCCGAACAGCAAGCCCGTTGTCGGCGATTCGTAAGTCGCGTACCCGGCGCGTGGCGAGAACGCAGGCTCCAGCGGAGCTGTGACCGGGCAAGACGCTTCGGCATTGCCGCCCGGATCATTGGCTTGCCTGATCGCCGCATAGACAGCCCGCCCCCATTCCTCGGTTACGTAGAGCCACCGTCCGAAAATCGGCGAATCGAAGGTTCTGCCATTGCTATCGTCAGTGGCGAACGGCGGTGCGGGAAAGTGGATGAAGAAGCCGCGGTCCTCGCCGTAATGCCATTCGAAGTCGGCAACGTGTGTCGGGTCGTCTTCAGCGCCCGGCTGGTCTGCGAAAAATTCGATCCGGTATCCGTGTATGGGATCTCGATTCTGGAGCCAGCGATTGAGATGCACGAAGCCGGGACTTTCCAGATCGATGTCGGTGAGGACATGCGTCGAGAGCTCGATCGGCTCGGCCAGGTCCGGGCCGGACAGGACAAGTCTCGAAAATTGAGGCTGGGCAGTCGCCGTCAACGGCGACAACGTCATCAGGTAAAGCAAACTGAAGGTTCTGGCGCGCGCGAGACTCATCGCGATTCAGTCTAGCAGACCTTCCGCGGGTGACTGACGGTTCGTCCAGGCTGCAGCATCCGGGTGGCAGCTCGCCGGCAGGCGGAAGTCAGCCGCGTCGGGATAGACGGCTGCTGCGATCTGCCCGAGCGCTACAGCCACTGAGGACCGTGCAATGAGACGCCACTTGGCGCCGATAGTCGATTTCACTTCCAGGATTCCGCTTTCCTTGTTCTCTGGCTCGCTTTCGTTTGCGAGTTTCGATTTTTCTGTGTCGTGAGGCTTTTTACACTCGGGTCGAGTCTAAGCATTGTCAATGAGACATAAGGGGCGTATTACGTCTGCTGGACAAAGTGAGCAAAGGGTTGCGTATACGCTGCGGTTTGAGCCGTGCTTGACATAGTGCGAGTGAATCAGCGGCAGTCTTCCTGCACAGCAAAATTCTCCCAGTCGAATGCAAAATCCTTCTAGCATCGGCTCGCGCACTGGCGCGACACTGGTGCAGGTCACAGGGCGACACTAAAAAAAGAACAAAAAGCCGATGAAGGTCCAGAAAAGGTCCCGTCGCAACAGCGATCGGGGCGATGCGCCGCGCAAGAGTCGATCATTTGATCCGTACAACTCATTGCCGGCGGGAAGCCATGTCCCACACATGTCGAGCCAGGGTGTCGCCGTGCTTTTTCGCAGGTCACTGCGAGACGAGGAGTCACGGCAGTGGGAGGCGCAGAGCGAAGTCGACAGCCCGGAGCATGAACGGGGAACGTCGGGATTCGATCCGTACAACTCAGCGAGCTAGCTGGGTTGCGTTCCAATCCTGCTGCGGGTGCTGATCGCGACCGCGATGACGGTCAATTAGCGCTCATCTCCGCGATGACGCCCAGCCTTCGGATATGACGAAAGAATTCGGCTGCCGTCGGCGGCGGCAGATTGAGCTCCAGTGGCTCGCCTTCCAGGACCAGGTCGGTCAGGTGCTCGGCGTCCGTCGATGAGAACCCAAGCAGAGTCTGCATAGTCTTCGTCAATTCGACCGGGTCCAGTCTCGGCGACCAACCTTTGATCCTGACGCGCATCGTCAACACCAGGCGTCGGCGGGTAGCCAGCCACCCGACTATACGCCACCTGCAGACGCTTTGCGGATATCTGTCAGAAACTCAATGAGGTACGTGCTTTTTATTGAATCCGGTGTGCGAGATGCAGGTGGACCTGCGTCACAAAACCACACGCTGACGAGGCGCCATCGCGCCAAGTGTGACGAGATTCGCTCTACTTATCCGGCAACCCGCCAATATTCGACAGTTGGGCCCGGACCATGACGTCGGACACGTGGACACCAAGCCAAAGATAGATCCTGCTGAGACTCTCGTTTTGGACGAGGACGAGATCGCCGAGCTCGACGATTCCTCGTTGACGGGCATCATGCGGGACGCATCGCATCTTCTGGATACGCTGGAAGGCGATACTGAGCCGGAGTCCGGGCTCGACGATCTCGAGTTCGACACTCTCGAGTCCGACGACTGACCGCTGACGCTCCGCCGACGGCAAATCCGCAGAGCCCGACTGTCATCAATAGCCCAGCGCGGCGCCGTCCTTGCGTGGATCGGAGCCGCCGAAATAGGTCAGCGGGTCGTCGGTGCGCCAGATCGCCTGGTAGCCACCCTTGGCCGACGTCGTCCCGCTGTCGCGATGACCCATCGCGACCAGCTCTCGGATCACATCGTCTCCGATGCCATCCTCGAATGACAATGTGCCGGCTCCGGTGCCGGGCTCGCCCGTCGGCTCGGGGCTACCGAGGTGCTCGACGCGCGGCTGATCGCCTGCCTGCTGCGGCGACATGCCGAAGTCGAGCATATTCATCAAAACCTGACAGTGGCCCTGGGGTTGAAAGTCTCCGCCCATCACACCGAAAGAAAGCAGCGGCCGGCCGGCCGCGGTGACGAAACCCGGAATGATGGTATGAAACGGCCGCTTGTGTGGCTCGAGCCGATTGGGGTGGTTAGGGTCGAGCGCAAAGCTGTGTCCACGATTCTGCATGGCGAAACCGAGACCTTCGGGGCAGATCGTCGAGCCCCACCCGGCGTAGATGCTCTGAATCAACGAGATCATGTTGCCTTCGCCGTCGGCAGCGGTCAGATAAACCGTATCCGTGTCGAGCGCCGGCTCTCCTGCATGCATCTCTTTGCTGGCGCGCAAAGGATCGATGAGCGTGACGCGCTCGGCGGCATAGTCCTTCGATATCAGCCAGTCGACGGGCACGTCGGCGAACTCCGGGTCGGCGTAGTGC
>JASFSD010000080.1:0-8720 GCA_050114575.1 Gammaproteobacteria bacterium
TGCGTCCGGGATAATCCTCTACGCACTGCTGGAAGGCGAGGCCCGCGCGCTCACGATCATTTCACACCGAGTGCTCGTGGGCCTCATGTGTGGCGGAGCTCTGCTTTATGCCGGCGTCGGCCTCGCCGGCATGCTGCTTGGCGGAAACTTTCTCGACTATTCGGTGCTGTCAGCCGACCCGGTCAAGGGGCAGCAATACGGCATCATACTGATCGAGGCCGGTGTCGGAGTTACCGTGACTGGTGTCCTGCTGTGCATCTTTCACGCATTCGCGGCACGAGAGCAGTAGCCAATGGAACTTCTCGGCCTCTATCACTACTGGGTGTTCGCATTTCTGCTGATGATCGGCTTCTACGCCGTCATCGCGAAGCTCAACCTCGTAAAGAAGCTGATCGGGCTCTCACTGTTCCAGGCTGCCGTGTTCCTGCTTTACATCACCATGGGCAAGGTCGACGGCGGCACTGCACCGATCTTCCAGACCGCCAGCGATACGACCGTATTCTCGAACCCACTGCCTCAGGTGCTGATACTGACGGCCATCGTGGTTGGCATTTCGACGACGGCTCTGGGGCTCGGAGTGGTCGTCCGAATCAAGGAAGAGTATGGATCGATCGAGGAAGACCGCATTCAGGAGATTGACCGGCAATGACCGGTATTGGCGCGCATCTTCCGGCGCTGCAAGTCGTAGTGCCATTGCTCGTCGCTCCACTGGTCGTGCTGCTCGGGCAACGCGGGCTGGCCTGGGCAGCTGCCACGGCAGCGAGCCTTATGGCTTTCGTCATTGCCATCGAGCTGTCCCGCTCCGTAATGGAGCTCGAAGCATTGAGCTACGCGATGGGCTCGTGGCCCGCGCCATTCGGGATCGAGTTGCGCGTCGACTCGTTCAGCGCGCTGCTGCTGCTCGTGATCACGGGCGCGTCGAGTGTTGCGCTGGTCGGTTGCAGAGAGAGCATCGATCAACAGATCGAGCCTGAAAGGCAGCCCTATTTCTTCGCGGCCTGGCTTCTCGCACTCGCGGGTCTTGTCGGAATCGTCGTCTCGGCGGATGCTTTCAACATCTTCGTGTTCATGGAGATCTCTTCACTCGCAAGTTACATTCTCGTTGCCGGAGGACCGGACCGGCGCGCGCTTCCTGCCGTGTTCAAGTACCTGATAATGGGCACCATCGGCGCGACGTTCTATCTCATCGGTGTGGGCCTCATATATATGATGACCGGCACACTGAACCTCGCCGACATGGAGCTCCGGATTACCGAGGTTGCGGACCAGAGGCCAATTCTGGTCGCTGCGGGCTTCATTACCATAGGCCTCGCGCTGAAAGCGGCGATATTTCCACTCCATGTCTGGCTACCCAACGCGTACACCTACGCACCGCACATGGTCACAGCATTCATGGCCGCTTGCGCTACCAAGGTCTCGCTGTACGTTCTGCTGCGCTTCGATTTCTTCGTGTTCCAGCAAAACCTGTCCGGCCATGCCTTCCAGTTTGCCGCCTACCTGATGCCGCTGGCCCTGCTCGGGATCCTCATCGGCTCGGGCGTTGCCCTGTTCGAACGCAACCTGAAGCGGCTGCTGGCATTCTCGTCGGTCGCCCAGATCGGATATATCATGCTCGGCGCGAGCCTGCTGAGCGTAACGGGCCTGACGGCGGCATCTTTGCATGTCTTCAATCATGCACTGGCCAAAGGGGGACTGTTCCTGGCTGTCGCGGGGTTCGCCATGCTGACTGCGGGGGTACGGCTCGAGCATCTGGCCGGGCTGGCGCGGCGCGCCCCCTGGACCTTCATCGCCTTCGTGATATGCGCGCTGAGTCTGATCGGCGTCCCCGGGACCGCGGGCTTCATCAGCAAGTGGTACCTGATAACCGCCGCGCTGGAGATGGGTAACGCCGGCATCGCGCTCATCGTGGTGATAATCGTCAGCTCGCTGATGGCTGTCGCGTACGTCTGGCGAATCGTCGAAGCGGCCTGCTTTTCGCCAGTGAACGTTGCTGCAGAGCCCGACGAAACGCAAGGAACAGTGCCGGTCGCTTTGCTCGCCGTCACCTGGCTCGCGGCACTCGCGAACGTCTACTTCGGCGTGGCGCCTGCGCTGCCGGTACAACTGTCGGCAGCCGCCGCTGGCATTCTCCTCGGACACGTACAGTGAGCGCGGAGACTGCAATACTCATGTCGCTTGCGCTGCCAGTCGCCGGTGCGCTGGGCATCGCGCTGGCGGGTCTCATCAGTTCCAATCTTCGCGAGACCGTTACGCTCGTGACCGCTGGCAGTCTGGCCTGGACAGTCTGGAGCCTTTCGCAGGACGTTCTCGCCGGCGCGCGGCCCGGCGCAATCCTCGGTGAGGTTCTCCCCGGAATCCAGCTCGCTTTCGAGGTCGAGCCGCTCGGCATGCTGTTCGCAATGCTGGCGTCCGGACTGTGGATCGTCAACTCGATCTATTCGATCGGCTATATGCGCGGCAACAAGGAAGCGAATCAGACGCGCTTCTACGCTATGTTCGCAGTTTCGCTGGCAGCCGCAATCGGTATCGCGTTTGCCGCCAATCTGTTCACCCTGTTTCTGTTCTACGAGATTCTGACACTAGCGACCTACCCGCTGGTCGCTCACAAGGGCGACGAAAAGACTGTCCGCTCCGCCCGCGTCTACCTGGGCGTCTTGCTGACGACATCCATCGGACTGTTACTGCCGGCGATCATCTGGACCTACTCAGCCGCCGGGACCGGTGACTTCACACCGGGCGGAATACTGGCGGGAAATATAGACGGTCCCGCTATCGGATTACTGCTGGGGCTTTTCGTATTCGGAATCGGCAAGGCCGCAGTGATGCCGGTTCATCGCTGGTTGCCCGCTGCAATGGTGGCGCCGACACCGGTCAGCGCGCTGCTGCACGCAGTCGCTGTCGTGAAAGCCGGTGTCTTCACGGTGACGAAGGTCATCGTCTACATATTCGGGATCGATTTTCTGTTTGCGTCGCCGGGCTCCGGCTGGCTCGTATATGCCGCCGCCTTTACGATCATCACAGCGAGCATCGTGGCGCTCAGGCAGCAGAACCTGAAACGTATGCTTGCCTATTCGACCGTGGCTCAGCTGTCTTACGTCGTGATGGCTGCAGCCATCCTGAAGCCGCTGGCCGAAATCGGTGCAGCACTCCATATGGTTGCGCATGCCTTTGGCAAGATCACGCTGTTCTTCGCCGCCGGCGTCATCTATGTCGCCTCGAAGAAGACCGAGCTGCACCAGTTACGCGGAATCGGGTATCGCATGCCCATCACAATGACGGCATTCACGGTCGGCGCCCTGAGCATGATCGGCGTGCCACCAACCGGCGGGTTCGTCTCGAAATGGTACATCCTGGCCGGAGCTTTCCAGGCTGAAAACTACGTTGCGCTGATGACGATCGTCGTCAGCACTGCACTCAACGCCGCCTATTTCCTGCCCATCGTCTATATGGCGTGGTTCATGAAGGAGGACACGCCGCCAGCGAAACCACATGGCGAGGGACCGTGGCCGGCGGTACTCGCCCTTGCAATCACCGCAGCACTGACCATCGGCTTCTTCCTGTTCAACGAAACCGCGCTCGATCTCGAGCGGCAGCTCGTTCTGGAGTCGCAATGAATTCGCGCCCGACAGATGACCACTGGCTGGTGAGGCCGACGACGATCCGTCTACTCTGGCGCGTAGGCGCCGCGGTGCTCACGCTGACCGTGCTGCTGCAGGCGGTCATCGCGATCAAGGGCTATTTCGGTGCGGACGGTTGGTTCGGCTTCGGCGCCGCCTACGGCTTCCTGTCCTGTCTCGCAATGGTGCTCGTCGCCAAAGGACTTGGTTACCTGCTCAAGCGGCGCGAGGATTACTACGGGGATGGGACCGACGATGTTTGAGCTCGTCCCCCCGGCGCTGATCCTGCTGTTCGGCGCGCTGCTTATCGGCTTCGCCCGGGGCCATGTTCGCACGGCGATCGTGCTGCTCACGCCGCTGATAACCCTTTGGGCCGTGTGGCAGGTACCCGATGGCGTCGTTTTCGAGATCGGCTTCCTAGATTACGACATTCAGCCGCTGGAAGGCAGTGCGCTGCGGCGTGTCTTCGCGACGATTTTCGCGATCATGGCCTTCGTCGGTGGCCTTTACGCCTATCGGCTGGCGAAATGGTACGAGCTCGCTGCCGCCTATGCGTATGCGGCCGGCGCTATCGGCGTCAGCTTTGCCGGTGACCTGATCAGTCTGTTCCTTTTCTGGGAGCTGATGGCGATCTTTTCTACCGTCGTCGTCTGGTGCGGTGGCACACCGGCGGCGCGAGCAGCTGGAATCCGTTACGCGATCATGCACCTGCTCGGTGGTGTCATTCTGAAAGTCGGAATCGAAGGCGTGGTCATACATACCGGGTCGATAGATATCCAGCCGATGCTCGCGACCAATTTCGACACCTGGATGATTCTGATCGGCATTCTGATCAATGCGGCGGCACCGCCTGTGTCGGCCTGGCTCTCGGACTCCTACCCGAAGTCGAGCCCGACAGGATCAGTTTTCCTTTCCGCTTTCACGACAAAGACTGCCGTCATTGCTCTGATCCTGCTGTTTCCCGGCGAGCCTGTGCTGATAGGCGTCGGGCTGTTCATGGTCATGTACGGGATAATCTACGCGCTGCTCGAGAACGACATACGCCGGATCCTGGCGTTCTCTATCGTCAACCAGGTCGGGTTCATGGTCTGCGCCGTCGGAATCGGCACCGAGATGGCACTCAACGGTGCTACCGCCCATGCGTTCGCGCACATCATATACAAAGCGCTGCTGTTCATGAGCGCGGGCGTCGTCGTCTATCGCACCGGATTCAATCGGTGTACTGACGTCGGCGGCCTATTCCGCACGATGCCCCTGACCGCGATCTGCGGCATTATCGGAGCGCTGGCCATCTCGGGCTTCCCGCTGACATCCGGCTTCACGACGAAGACACTGATTTCGCAGGCTTCGGTCGACCAGGGCCTCGTCGTCGTCTACTTTTTGCTTGCAGCGGCTTCTGCCGGCGTCTTTCTCCATGCCGGCATCAAATTTCCCTGGTTCGTGTTCTTCCAGCGCGACTCGGGGCTGCGGCCTAAGGATGCACCGTGGAATATGGCGGCCGCGATGATCATTTTCTCGGCGCTTTGCATCCTGCTCGGCGTTATGCCGGACCTCTTGTACCGCTTCCTTCCCTACCCAGTCGACTATGCACCATACGCTGCCGACAAGGTCCTGTTCTATCTGCAACTCCTGTTGTTCTCGGGCCTCGCATTCTTTCTGCTGTTGCCGCTCATGAAACGAACGAACACGATCAGCCTCGACACGGACTGGCTCTGGCGTGTGCTGCTGTACCGTCTCGCTGCGGCGATTTTCGCCGGCATCAGGCACGCGGGCGGCATGCTGACGGGCACTGCAAACGCCGTACTGGAAAATCTGCGCAGATTGGCGGTGCGCCACTTCGCAACGTCGCCAGGCAAGAGCCCCTCGGGCGTGTTCGCCCGCGCCTGGCCAATCGGCAGCACGGCGCTGTGGATCGCAATCCTTCTGATCGCCTACGTCGTGGTCTACTACTTCTGAGGCGCCTCACAGCCAACAGCGACCGGCGACCAGCGACTGATGGCCAGCACACTCAGGTGTCGTGCAGCAACGCGTCCTTTACGATACTGCAGGGCGATCCAGGGACGTGATTTCGGCGGCTCGGAGCAGAAGAAATCGCGCAGAGCCTGCGGGAATCATCAGTAGCATTCGAAACCCCCGCCATCGAGCGGATTGCAGAACCGCTCTGGCCAGCCGTATTCGTCCCAGTAGGCAACGGCACCCACTTCTCGAACAAGCTGTTTGAAACGCGGATGCTGGCGCAGCTCGGCCCAGCCGGGCCACCACGCATGAAACAACTGATTGTGGGATGGCTCGGTGAGCTCACTGAGGATATTGATGGCCAGCTCCGGGTCGTCGAAATACATGGCCCAGTACAACACCTGGTATCGTTCGAACGCACTGCTGTCTGCAAAATTTCCGGCATACAGTTCGCGCAGCGCGAGCCTGGCCTGCTCGGGATCGCTGCGGTTCGTGCGAACGGCTTCGAGGATGGACTCGTCGCCGTTGAGATCGCTCCAGTCGCCCATGTTTCGCGTCGCGAGGCGGATCAGCGTTCGTGTCGGAAATCCCGGAACATCATCGGCACGCGCGATAGCCGACGAGACGTCGCCGAGCATCGCGTCGAGAATCGCGTGGAACGCACCGCTGTTTGCGGCTGGGTCGCGCGAGCGGATCAACTGAGCGAGTTCCATTGCTTCATCCAGCGTTCCGCCGGAGAGCTTGAAGTTGAAATAACCGGTCCAGCCACTCGCCATATCCATTCCGAGACTCAGGGCCTCGTCGTAGGCGCGCTGCGCATCGCGAAGGCTGCCCGTGTGTGAGAGCGCGAAGCCGAGTGCTGCATGCGCTTCGGGCAGCGACTCGTCGATTTCGATAGCCTTGCGGGCCGACTCGAGTGACGCTTCCTGGAATTCGCGCAGGCGCGCCGGCATCAGAAACTGAGCATTGCCCTGCGCGACCGACAACATTGCCCACGCAAGAGCAAAGTCCTCGTCGAGCCGGACGGCTGCTTCGAGCAACCCAATCGACGGGATTTCTCCGTCGACCAACTGTCCCAGACTCTGTTGTGCCTGCAGGTAGAGGCGTGTCGCCTCTGCCGACGCGGTCGGTGGATCAGCGAAGCGGACCGAAACTTCGTTGGCGCCGGCGATTCCCGAGCTGGCAAGAACAAAGGTCTGTATCTCATCCAGCAGGCCCCACAGATCACGGATATCACGGGCGCGAAACTGCTGTGAATCCAGGGCAACACTCGTCACCGGGTCGACTAGGTCTGCCGTGAAGCGAAAGTCCTGGCCGTCGAATGCGACTCTGGTGGCCAGGATGACGTCGACACCGAGTTCTTCCGCAATACGTGGCAGCGGCATCTCGGCTCCCGCGTAAGTCCGCATCTGCGCTTCGGCGATCGTGCGCAGTCCTTCGATTCCGCTCAATTGATAAGTCAACTCGCCGTTGAAGCCTTCGATCATTCGGGCATCGTCCGACGAAGGCAGCTGGTTGTTGACGGGCAGCACGGCGATGGACTCGAACCCGCTGCTGACCTGTGGGGCAGTATCGCTATCAAGAATATTGCCCACAAATACCGCAGCTGCGGCCACAAACCCGATGCCGATGACGTAATTGAGTCTTCGGCCCGATGTTTCTGGCTGGTGGTCTTCAGACGGCGCACGTGCGGTTCTTTGCACGCCGTCTGGCGTCATCTCGTATGCCCAGGCCAGAAAGAGGGCGAGCGGGAACCCCAGAATCAGAGCGAATGCGACGACTCGTGGCGCGATGTCCGGCAGCAGCAGAGTTTCGGCCAGCCAGCTCGAGACCTGTGCCAGCAACCAGGCGAGCGCAAGATACGCCGCGCCGACCTTGAACACGTTTCGTCTTTTCAGTTCTGTCCAGGCAGGCATCGTCTCGCCCGATCCGAGAGGCTTGTGAGGATTGTACAAGAGCCGTATATCGACGCATGCCAAAGTATCGAGGAACGCTGCTAACGCGGGAATTCTGTCATCGATTCAGGAATCGCTGAAATCCGAGTGCAGGGCCAGCGACCGTCGAATGCTCTCTGACTGCGACCTCAGGAAAACGCTCGAACAGATCCAGCGATGTCGGAACGCCCTTCAAGTAGGCATCGAAAAAGGCCAGATGTGCGCTGTTCACGATGTCGACGGTTCTCGAACTGTCTATCGATCCTGCGAACCCGAGGGTTTTCAGGAGTGGCATCGTATGTGCGATATCCACGAAATCGAGATGCGTTGTGCCGACGACGGTCAGGTCCCAGAAGTCGAATCGGGCGGCCAGGTAGGCAGAGTCGTTTTCTCCCGAGTCCTCCTCGTGATAGATCATCAGGAACGGCGCTCCGACGCGCGCATCCCGGTGTCGCCCGCCCTGAGTGCCATCCAGATTGGCGCCGGCACGACAACGATCGTCAATCTTGCAGAACTCACCCGCAGTGGCGCCGCCCATGGACATGCCGAACACGCCGAGTCGGCTGGCATCCAGCGACGCGGCAAACCCGTCAATCGGTGCATCCACCGTCGCCAGTGTGTCAGCAATGAACTGAGTATCCTGGACCCAGTATTCAACGACGCTTTCCCTGTCGAAATAGAGGTCGCTGAGATAGTCCTGCAAGGACGCTTCGGAAAGCAGATCTCCGTAGCGCTCCAATAGTTCCAACAAAACTGCGCCGGTGACGACAGCACTTTTCACTCGGGCGCTGTCTGCGACTCCATCGGCGTCCGCCAGCTCCAGCAGCGCATGTCGGACGGTCGCCAGGTCTTCCCGGTTCTCATGAATCTCGTTGAGCAAATCGAGATCCGTTCTTTTCGCGGCTGCTTCGATGTCGTTGCGCGATGCCGCACCCCCTCGAACCGTACCGGCATGCTGAAGATTGACTCTGATCGATTCGTACGGATGAGCGATGCTGAAAACGACGTAGCCGTGACTGGCGAGATGTTCCATGAGCAGCTGATTCTGCGAAGTAAAACCATCGAACCCGTGGTTGAAGAGCAGCACCGGGAATCGTTCGCCCGCGGATTCCACTATCGGCGCATTGATACGGGAATGCGTCGGTATCTGACGCAGATAGCCGAACAGGAAGCTCCAGACTGTCGGATCACCCTCATAAAGCTCGTGGTAAAG
>JASFSD010000081.1:0-8696 GCA_050114575.1 Gammaproteobacteria bacterium
GCTTCGAGATCGTCGCCAACGGCAGGAAGCGGCTCACCGTGCTTTATCGCAACACGGCATGCTGAGTCAGTCCAACAAGGCGCGTATGGCGTACCGATGCTGGCGCTACCGATTCAAGTCGGAGGCACCGCAGATCAGCTTCGTGCGCGGCGCCGATCTCGCGGGCGGCACGCTGCTCGATGTCGGCGCCAATCGTGGAATCTATTCAATCTACCTGTCGCGAGCAGCCGGCAGGACCGGCCGAGTGATTGCGTTCGAGCCGCAGCCGGAGCTCAAGGAGCATCTGGAGACGATTCGAAGAAGCTTTGCACTAACCAACCTCGAGATTGCCAACCTCGGGCTCTCGTCCGAGCCCGGTGAGCTCCTGATGCGACGGCCAAAAGCCGGCGCGGGGTCAGCTAGCTTCCACATCGATCCATCCCATGACTGGGAGGAGTTCAGCGTGCCGGTCGTTCGGCTCGACGATTTTGCAGAGCAGAATGACATCTCGGACCTGCGCCTGATCAAGTGCGACGTCGAAAGCCACGAGCTCGACGTATTCAAAGGGGGCAGGGAGACGCTCAGCCGGTTTCTGCCGGCCCTCATATTCGAATGCAATCACGAGATCGCGAGTGCGGGCGAGATGTTCTCGTTCCTGTTCGAGCTCGGGTACGACGGCCATTTCTTTCACGTCTCACGCAGGGATCACCGCAGCTGGCTGCATAAGAATCGCGGATCATATATTCACGTGTCCCGGTTCGCCGACTACGAGTACCCGAGACAGGGTCTCAATGCGCGCAACTACCTGTTCTTGAAACGAGGTCTCGACCCTGCGACCGTGCATGCGGGCGGCCCACTCAGCTGAGCTCGCCGGTGCTTCAAGGGCTGCGTCGAGCCGGCTCGAACATTTGCGTTGCCGCCGGCTCCTCGATAAAAGGTCTACAGTTCAATAAAGGCTTTACAGTACAAGGGGAAATCCAATGCCAGATCGAACGATGCCGCGTGCATTTTCCGCGCTTGCCTTGATTCTGTGCCTGGCAGCAGGCCCGGCGACTGCTCAGACCCCGGCCGGGCCCGTCTGGTGGCCATCCGAGTGGGGCCCGGAAGACGAGCGCGGTGCGGCGAATCGCATCACCCCGGCCAAGGTGCTCGAGGCGGTCTCCCTCATCGAGGAGGGGCGCATCTACGAGCTCGGTCGCGGCTACGAGGTCGGCATGCCCCTGTTCGGCAATCGCCATTTCAGCCTGACGATCCCGGGCCTGCCGACGGCGAATATCGGCGGCGAGAATGCCGTCGTCTACAACGACGAGCTCGTCAGCACGGAACTCGGGCAGGTCGGCACCCAGTTCGACGGGCTCGGTCATGTCGGGACGGGGATCGATGGCGACTTCGTTTTCTACAACGGGTTCAAGCTTTCGGAATTCGGTACGGCTTACGGGCTGACACGGCTCGGCGTGGAGAACGTCGGCGCGATATTCACTCGCGGCGTGCTTCTCGACGTTGCCCGGTACAAAGGTGTTGACCGGCTCGGGTCCGAATACGTCATTACGGTCGAGGACATCGAAGGCACGCTCCGGATGCAGGATGTCGAAATTCGCGAGGGCGATGCAGTGCTGTTCCATACCGGTTGGGGGCAGCTCTGGATGGTCGACAACGACACCTACGGTGCCAGCGAGCCGGGGCCAGGCATCACGGCGATCAAGTGGCTGGTGGAGAAGGGGATCGTCATGACGGCCGCCGACAACTACGCCATGGAAGCGAGTCCCGGCGAGAACCCGGAGCGACCGCTCGAGGGGCACCAATGGCTGCTGAGTCGCGGAATCTACAATTTCGAGAATCTCGATCTGAGCGAGCTCGTCGCCGACCAGGTTTACGAGTTCGCATTCATCTACTCGCCGATCAAGCTCGTCGGCGCGACCGGGGCGCCGGGTAACCCGATTGCCGTGCGCTAGCGCTGGCCGTTCTCGAAACCTAGGCCCCGTCCCAAAATTGCGTCCCGGCGGCATATGTCCGGGCTTGCCCGGGTGGCCGATTTGGGCCGGGCCCGGCAGTCATGGCGCTGAGCCCGGTACCCCTGGGTTAGGAAAGGGCACAACAAATACGTAATATCCTGCTCTAGGGGGCCAATCGGGCGGTTCGACGGAGTGTCGGGCAAGCCCACGGGAACGACTTAGGGGAGTTCGATGAAAGCAAGACTTCGGGGTAATGCCCAGCTCAACGGCCTCTTGGCGATGACACCGCTCGCCGCGATGGTATCGGCAGCGTTTGCACCAGCAGTCCTCGCGCAGGAAGAAGAAGCGGACGAGGTGATATACGTCACCGGGACACGAATTCCGCAGCCGGATTTCGAGTTTTCAAATCCGGTCACGTCGATCGACGCCGAGCAGATACAGTACGCCGGCGCCACCAACCTCCTCGATTTCATTCAGGAGGTGCCGGCGCTCGTCAATTCCTACGACCTCGAGGACGGAGCGGACACCTCGGTTCCGTCCACGGCCGGCCTGAACCTGCTGAACCTGAGAAACCTCGGCACGGATCGGACGCTCGTGCTCGTCAACGGCCGGCGGCACGTGGCCGGCGATCCAGGCTCGGCGGCAGTCGATATCAACACGATACCGACCGACCTGATCGAACGCGTGGATATCCTGACCGGTGGCGCGTCGGCCCTGTACGGAGCCGACGGCGTCAGCGGCGTAGTCAATTTCGTGCTCAAGGACGATTTCGAGGGAATCACGAGCCGTGTGCAGGTCGGCAGCCCCGATCAGGGCGGCGGCGACAATACGTTTGTCAGCATACTCGGCGGCCACAATTTCGGTGGTGGCCGGGGCAACGTCACCGTCAGCCTCGAGCACTCTTCAATCGATCCAGTCGAGCGCGATGATCGTGATTACGCCCGGCTCGGTCAGCGGCAGATACTGGTCGATAATCCCGATGACCTCGCCGATGATCCCGATGTCGTCGACAATATCCTCAGCACCGACGTTCGCTACATCGACACCTCGCCGGAAGGGTCGCTCTATACCGATCTGGACTTCGGGTTCTACGGCAACTTCGGCACGCTGCCCGATATGGATGAGCTCGCGGGCTACGATTACCTCGGTAATGGCGAGCCCTTCGAGGTCGGCGAATACGCGGGCGGCTTCTTCATGATCGGCGGATCCGGCACGCTGCTCGATGAGTTCGAGGATGAGCTCCTGCCCGGACTGGATCGGACGTCGCTGAACTCGACCTTCCGCTGGGACCTCTCGGGGTCGCACAGCCTGTTCGCGGAAGCGAAGGTCGGCGAAACGGAATCGACCTTCATCGGCCAACCGACGTTCGACTTTTATCTCCCGGTTGATCTCGATAACGCGTTCGCGCCGGCTGTGGCCGTTGCAGAGGCATCCGATTTCGACAACGGCCTCGGTTACATCGAGGTGGCGCGCGACAACATCGATCTCGGGCCTCTGTACCACGACATCGACCGCAAGACATCGCGCTTCGTTCTCGGTTTCGAGGGTGACCTGCCGAAAGACGGCTGGCGCTATGAGGTCTCTTACGGCTACGGCAAGTCGGAAGAGGATCACACCATCCGAAACGTTCGTATCGAGGAGCGCTGGCTGGCCGCGATCGACGCCGTCGATGACGGCAATGGCAACATCGTCTGCCGCTCCGATCTCGATCCGAATGACCTCCCGTTCGATTACCCGTATCCCGATTTCGGGCTGACGTTCACGCCGGGAGCCGGAAGCGGGTGCGTGCCTGCGGATATATTCGGCCGGGACGTTTCCGACGCAGCCAGGGATTGGATAACAACGACCCTGTTCCGTCCCGCGGAAATCAAGCAGGAAGTGTTCAGTGGCTACGTCTCCGGTGACAGCGGTAGGGTCACACTGCCCGGTGGCCCGATCGGCTTTGCAGCAGGTATCGAGTATCGCAAGGAGGAGGCCGAAAGTTACGCAGCCGACGAGGAGCTTCAGGCAACCGAGCTCGGTTACGACGTGACGTGGTACGGCCAGGGTACGAATACCATCGGCGAGTTCGACGTCCAGGAGTACTTCGGTGAGATCAGCCTGCCGCTCCTGGCCGATAAGAAGCTGGCCCGCGAGCTGACCATCGATGCGGCATTCCGCAAGTCCGACTACAGTACGGCCGGGACGACGGATACCTATAAGTCCGGATTTCTCTGGCGGCCCGTCGAAATGGCCATGTTCCGCACGACGCGCGCGCGGGCGGTCCGGGCGCCGAATATCAGCGAGCTGTTCCTGCCGCAGACACAGACCTTCGAGCTTCTCGATGACCCCTGCGATCAGGACAACGTCGATGCCGGCACGAGTTTCCGCTATGCAAACTGCGCGGCCGCACTGGGCTTCGATCCGAACACGTTCAACGACACGCTGTCGAGCGCCGTCGAGGGCAGAATCGGCGGCAATCCGAACCTGACGCCGGAGAAGGCCGATACCGTCACCTACGGTATGGTACTGAGCCCGCTCGACAGTCTCACCTTCGCCGTCGACTATTTCGACATCCAGCTCGAAAACTCGATCAACTTCTTCGAAGCACAGACCATTCTCGACAAGTGCTATGACCTGCCGGTACCGAACCAGTTCTGTCCGCTGATCCAGCGCGATCCTGGCACAGGTTTGCTCGATTCGTTCGAGGAGTACGCGGTCAACGTTGCCGAGTACAACACCAAGGGATATGACTACACGCTGCGATATCAGACGGCGCCGATGGATATCGGCCAGTTCAGGCTGTCAGTCATCGCAACGCGGCTCGATGAGCTCGTCTTCGTCGAGATTGCAGATGCGGAGCCCGACCGCGACGTCGGCGAGCCCGGCGCGCCGGAATACCAGGCCGTGCTCGATCTGACCTGGTTTCGGGACAGCTGGACGATCAACTACGGCTACAGCTGGTTCGACGAGACCGACCGCTTCTCCAGGGAACGCCTGGCGTCCGACCCGGACTACGTCGACCCCTCGTTCTTCAAGTACTCGGCGCGGGAGGTGCACGACATCTATGCCCGCTATGATCTCGAGAACGGCCTTTCGATTTTCGGTGGCGTCAACAACCTGACCGATCAGGAGCCGGATCTCGGCAGCATCAACCGGCCCGTCAATCCGCTCGGGCGGTTTGCCTACTTCGGCGTCAACTACACGTTGAACTAGGTGAAGATCGATCCGGCCGGGTGTGCTCGCTCAGGCGATGTGCGCCCGGCCGATTGCATCGACATTGGGTGTGCCGGCCTGGCGCATGACGATCTCGAGCTCGCGGGCCAGGATGTCGAGCACTGTCTCGACGCCGGCCTGACCGAAAGCGCTGAGCCCCCAGAGGTAGGGCCGGCCTATGGCGACGGCATCGGCGCCGATCGCGAGCGCCTTGAAGATATCCGTGCCGCGGCGAAAACCGCTGTCGACGATGACGGGGATGCGCCCGTCGATGGCGTCAACGACTTCCGGCAGTGCCTCGATCGTGCCCCGTCCACTGTCTTCGGATCGGCCGCCGTGGTTCGAGACGATGATGCCGTCCACCCCGCGATCCACCGCCAGGTAAGCATCCTCGGCGGTCACGATGCCTTTGATCAAGATCTTCATCGTCGTCGCCTCGCGGAGCCTGTCGACGTAGGCCCAGTCGAGAAAGCCGGTGCCGACCTGACCTGACCCCACCATCGGCAGCGGCGGGATGACTCCGGCGTCTGCTGCATGGCAGGCCTGGCACTCGGGGTTGCTGTCCCGGCGAAAGCGCGCGAGTGCCTCACGATTGCTCGCGGGCAGGTCGACCGTCAGCGCGAGCACGGGGCAGCCGGCATCTTCGGCACGCCTGACGCGCATGAGCGTCTCGCTCCAGACCGGGCTGGTATAGAGCTGGAACCAGACGGGCCTGCCGCGCGCTTCGTTGACGTCCTCGACCGGAACCGAGCTCACGGTCGAGAGAATCTGCTCGACACCCTTGACGCCGGCCGCCCTGGCAACAGCGGCTTCACCTTCAGGATGAAACGCCTTCTGCGCGCCGCACGGTGCAATCAGGATCGGCACTGGATAGCGCTCGCCGAATATCTCAGTCGACGTATCGACGTTCGAACCGTCGACGAGCCTCCTGACGCGAATCTGAAACTTGTCGAAGCCGGCACGATTGGCCCGCAGGGTGCCGCCGTCGTCGGTGCCGAGAGCCATATAGGTATAGTGGCCGGGCATCAGCGTGCGCTTCGCAACTTCGTGGAAGTCGAAGACGTTGATCGCTTCTTCCACGGCTGAGACCAGCTCTGGCGCATAAAGGTCGTTGATATCCTGCGCTCTGGTGCGCGCGAACGCGAGAAGCGCCGGGCTCGAAGCCAGGTAGCGGATGAAAGCGCGGCGCGAGGCCGGGCCGGACACTGGATTCATGAAACTCCCCCCGGTTGTTCGTCAGTGCCGGGCAAGGATACCTCAGCCGAACGCCGGCCCGTTGCGGCAAGACCCTACAATAGGAAGACGATGCAAGATTCAGCGGGGAAAGATGTTCGAGCACAGGGGTTGGGCCGCATAAATCGAATTTCCTGCGGCGCGCTCATGCGACGGGTCATGGCGGGTCTTGTCCTGATTGCAGGGGTTCCCGCGGCACTGGCAGACGAAGCAATGATCGCGGCGGCCTCGAATTTTCGTGCGGCGCTCGAGGCGCTGGCGCCGGAGTTCGAGGCGGCGACGGGCCACCGGCTCGTCATTACCACCGGTTCAACCGGGCAGCTCTACGCGCAGATCACGAACGGAGCCCCTTTCGACGCGTTTCTCGCCGCGGACCAGGAGCGACCCCGGCTGCTGGCGGAGCGGGGTCTGGGTGATCCGGAATCTGTGTTCACCTATGCGATCGGCAGGCTCGCGCTCTGGTCTCGCGACCCGGAAAGGGTCGGAGAAGACTCACTGGAGGGGCTCCGGGATTCGGACTTCCGCTGGTTTGCGCTCGCTGAGCCTGCGGTTGCTCCCTACGGTGCTGCGGCCAGACAGGCGCTGGAGAGCATGGGCGTCTGGGAGTCGATTCAAGCGAGGCTGGTGCGGGGGCAGAACGTCGCTCAGGCGTTTGCCATGATCGAAACAGGGAATGCCGAGCTCGGACTCGTTTCGCTGGCCCAGGTTCTGGATTACCCAGGCTCTGCGTCTTACGTCGTCGTGCCTGCCCGCCTGCACGAGCCGATTCGCCAGGATGCAGTGCTCCTGGTGCCGGGTGCGGACAATGCGGCAGCGCAGAATTTTCTCGAATGGCTGAGAGGGCCGGCGCCAGCAGCGATCCTGGACAGGTTCGGATACGGTTCGCCGCTATCGGTCAGGTAGCAGCGGCGCGTCTCAGGACAGTGCTGCGTGCCGGGGCGGCGGTGCGTGTCTGGGTGGCGGCGCGAGTCTTCGTGGCGGCGCGCCAGGTACTCGTCGCTACCTCGTGCTGGCGGCGACGTTCGCCATCAGCGTCTGACACTCCTCGAGCATGCGCGTCGCCCGGTAGCTGCCACCCAGGCTCAGCATGACGGGTTCCTGGTCGCCGTGATGGGCGCTGACCATGTACCGATTCGAGAACTCCTCGCGAAATTCTGCGCGCTGGCTCTGCGGCACGGTAACGCTGAAGCCCGAACTTTCGGCGGAACCGACGGCACTGTAAGTCGCCGGACTTTCTTCGTCGAACTGAAGCGCGATCTCGTACTGTTTGCCCGCGACGGTTCCGGACCAGCTCGAGTCGGTGATGCTCACGTAAAGCTCGGAGTCTGCATTGAATCCGATGCGGATCGATGAGCCGCCCTCGTACAGAGCTTCCGCGAAACACCGGTAATTCTGATTCGGGTCCGTGTGAACTGTCCAGCCGTTTACGTTTCCGTAAATCAGCGTCGCGCTCTCGCTGGCCGACAGGTTCGGGAGCGCGGCCAGAGCGGCCAGACAGGCGATGGTTTGTGCGGTGCGTATGGTCATACTGTCATCCTACGGCAGGAAAAGTAATGACGTTGTGCTGCGCTTCTCAGTTTCCGGATGAGTCGAACTGCGGTCTCTCGGGACTCAGGTCGGCGAGCAGCAGATCCGTGTCCACGACTTCCTGGTTCGATTCGAGAAACTCGGACGGCGAACAGTCCATGTATCGACGAAAAATCTTGCCGAAATACGACGGGTCGTTGAATCCGACCAGGAAGGCGATATCTGCGATCTCGGCCGTCGGGTTCTTGAGCAGGCGGCACGCCTCCCGGATTCTGAATCTCAGGACATAATCCTGAAATGTCAGGCCGTAGGTCTCCTTGAAGAGGCGGCTGAATTGAAATGACGTCAGGTTGCAGCGCTCCGCCGCCGAGCTGCTCGAGATCTTGCTGCGGAAGCTGTCTTCTACATACTGGATTGCCGGTGCGAGCGCCAGCGGTGCATGCCCACGCTGGCCAGCCATGCGATTTTCCTCGGGTATCACCGACCGCACCACGGCCGGCACGCGGCTCTGCTGCTGCAGGACCTGCATTTCGAGCATCTCGCGCAGGCTGATCAGACAGTGCTCGAGCTCCCTTCGCGCGATGGGCTTGACCAGATAGTCCCAGACCCGGGAACGAAATGCCCAGACCGCCAGCGCTTCGGAGTGCTGCACGGTCAACATGAGGATCGGAACCCGCGCGTGATTGCGCTTGGTTTCCTGGAGCGCCTTCAAGCCGGGCTTGGTCGGAAAATCGAAGTCGAAGCAGATCACGCGCGCGTTGGTGCTCTCGATCGCGCTGTCCAGCGACGTGATCGCGGGAAACTGTAGAA
>JASFSD010000082.1:0-8673 GCA_050114575.1 Gammaproteobacteria bacterium
TGTCCGGCACACGATCAGGCTCTGTCTGGAGAAGGACCCCGCCAAACGCATTGCCGATATTCGCGATGTCCGGCTCGCACTGGAAGGTCGATTCGAAACGGAAATGGCGGGCGCAGAAGGCAGCGGTTCGATTCAGCAATCGCTCACACGCCGGATTCTCGGCCCGAGCGCGGCGCTCACGCTGGGTTTGGCTATCGCCGGCACGCTTGCGTTTGCCGTCTGGCCAGATCCGGAACCAAAGTCGATCACGACATTCGAGATATTACTCACCGAAGATCAGAATCCGCGTAACACGGGGCGACCGGTGCTCGATATTTCACGCGACGGGCGGGTATTCGTGTTCAACACGGATTCCGGAGTCTTCATGCGTCGGCTGGATGGACTCGAAACCGTCGTGATCCCGGGTACGGAATTCAATCTCGCTGGGCCCGTCCTCTCGCCCGATGGACAGGAAATGGCCTTTTACAATTTCGACGGACTGGTGCAGCGCACGGCGACTGCCGGCGGTGCCGTCGTCACTGTCGCGGCGGCTCTCCAGGACAATCTTTACGGCGCTTACTGGAGCGACGACGACGAAATCTTTTATGGGCAGCCCGAGGGTATTTATCGCGTCTCTGCATTTGGCGGTGACGCGGAGCTTGTTATTCCTCTCGCTGAAGGCGAGGTTGCCTATGGCACCCAGTTACTGCCCGATGGCGACTCACTGCTGTTCAGCGTCGGGCCATCGACGAACTGGGACGATGCAAGCATCGTCGTGCAGTCGATTACGACGGGGGAACGCACGGAGCTCATTTCCGGCGGCAACGACGCACGCTATGCGCCGACGGGCCACATCCTCTATGCATTCGACGATGTGCTGTATGCCGTTGCATTCGATCTGGAAGCGCTGCGCATCATGGGCGGTGGGGAACCGATGGTCGAGGATCTGGTGCGCGCAGATCTGACCGGTGCTGCAAATTTTTCCATTTCCGACGATGGCACTCTGATCTATCTCACCGGCGCGACTGGATTCGCGAACAATCTCGTCTGGGTGTACAGGGACGGTAGCGAAGAGGGATTTACGCAGGTCGAGCCCGGCGCACATTTCAACCCCAGAATCTCGCCCGACGGCAGCAAGCTCGCGATCACGATCAATACAGGCAACGAAGGGGGGCAGGATATCTGGATCTACGACCTGCTGCGCCCGAGCGCTCCGAACCGGATCACGTTCGATCCCGGGTTCGACATGCGGGCTGTCTGGATGCCGGACAGCGAACGTGTCGTCTACTATGCGGCGCGCGAGCGCGGTCAGCTGCTGATGCGAAATGCCGACGGAACCGGACCGGAAACGCTCGTCGCCGAAGCGGGCGGTGTGATCATGCTTCCGGAAGTCGTCGTGCCCGACGATGGCGGAATCATCCTGCGCAACGATGTCAGCAGCGATCGGGATCTGTTCCTGCTCAACGCCGACGGAGTGATCGAGCCGCTGATAAGCGAAGAGAACTACCACGAGAATTTCTCTTCATTGTCGCCGGACGGAAACTGGATTGCCTACACGTCGAACAAGACCGGACGCTACGAAATCTATGCGCGGCCCTATCCCAATGTCGATGGAAGAGAACGCAGAGTTTCTACGAACGGCGGCGTCGAACCGCTCTGGAGCCCAACAGGTGACGAGTTGTTTTATCTCAATGACGGCGATGCCTGGGCTGTTTCTATCGAGACGGAGCCCGAATTCGTTGCGCGCGATCCCGTACGAATGTTTCCGACGCCCTATGCCATGAGCGACGCCAGTCGGCCCAACTGGGATATTCATCCGGACGGAGAGCGCTTCCTGTTCATCGGCAGGTCAACGCAGAATGCGAATCAGGAGCGTGCGGCGATCGTCGTCGTTGAAAACTGGTTCGAGGAGCTCGAGCGTCGGGTGCCTGTCGATTAGAGCCGCGTATGCCTGTGCGTGACGAGCAGCACCGCAACAATTGCAACCGCTTCCAACTCAGTCTTCTATTTCTGCGGTGTGCCGGCTGGTGAGCTCGTCGACTACATCGGCGAACGCGATGTGCCTGAAGCCGAGCAGGACCAGCATGTGGTAGAGAAGATCGGCCGCCTCGGCGATGACGGCTTCATCGTTCTGAGCAGCTCCGGCCAGCGCAAGCTCGACGCCTTCCTCGCCGACTTTCTGGGCCACGCCCGTCGCGCCGCGGTTCGCGAGCTTCGCAGTGTAACTGCCCTCCGGCATGTCTTTGAGCCGCTGTCGGATCAGAGCTTCGAGTTGTTCGAGAAACCGGATATCAGCCATCGGTAGAGCTCCGTTATGCTGCCGGCGGGCGAATGGCGATGCCGGCTTCGATCAAATAGGTCTTCAATTCAGGGATAGGCAGCTCGGCCGAATGGAAGACGGACGCAGCCAATGCGCCGTCCACATTGGCGCGCTCGAACACGTCGAGGAAATGCTCGCGGGCTCCCGCGCCGCCCGAGGCGATCAGCGGGACGCGGCAGGCGGACCTGGCTGCTTTGAGCTGCTCGATATCGTAACCCTTGCGGACACCGTCCTGGTTCATGCAGTTGAGCACGATCTCGCCGGCACCCCGTTCCTGCACTTCGGTCAGCCAGTCGAGAGTCCTGCGATCGGCGGCACGCGTGCGGTCCGGGTCTCCGGTATTCTGATAGACGTGATAGTCACCGTCGCGCATCAGGGAGTCGACGCCGATCACGACACACTGGGAGCCGAAGCGGCGCACGAGCTGGTCGATGAGATCGGGGTTCTCGAGCGCAGGCGTGTTGACGGATATCTTTTCGGCGCCGAAGTTCAGAATGATCTCGGCATCTGCGACCGAGCGAATGCCGCCGGCGACGGCGAAGGGAATATCGAGCACCGAAGCGACGCGATTGACCCAGCTGCGGTCGACTGTGCGCCCGTCAGGGCTCGCCGTGATGTCGTAGAAGACGAGCTCGTCGGCGCCTTCGTTTCGATACCTCTCGGCCAGCTCGAGGATGTCACCCATGACACGATGGTTGCGAAACTGCACGCCCTTGACGACGACGCCGTCGCGGACATCGAGGCACGGAATTATGCGTTTGGCAAGAATGACTTGATCTCCTCGAGTCGAATCTTCTTGTCGAGCAGCGCCTTGCCCGATATGGCAGCCGGAATGCCGATGGCCGCGAGTTGCTCGAGATCCGACGCGTTGCTGACGCCACCGGAAGCCTGCAGAACGATCTCGTGCCAGCGATCGATCACCGCTCGATACAGCGCGAGGTTGGGACCGGACATGGCGCCGTCGCGCGCCACGTCGGTGCAGAGCACATGCTTCAACCCAGAGGCAAAATAGCGCTCGATCGCGGCGTCCAGCGTGAGCTCGCTGGCCTCGGTCCAGCCATGTGTCGCGATACGGGCGACGCCTTCGGCATCGAGTTTGACGTCGAGCCCGAGCACGATGTGTTCCGCGCCGTATCGGCTCAACCAGTCTCTGACCGTATCGGGTGCTGTCACGGCGAGACTGCCGATCACGACGCGATCGGCGCAATCGAGCGCCTCGTCGAGGCTGGCCTCGTCTCGGATCCCGCCGCCGAGCTGTACGTTGAGTTCCGAGGCCTCGGCAATCTCCCGGATCAGGCCGGCATTGCCGCGCTGCCCGGTTGCCGCGCCGTCGAGGTCGACGACATGCAGCCAGCGCGCACCTGCCGCGCGATACTCGCGCGCGAGCTCTCGCGGATCGAGCTCGTAGCGTGTTTCCTGATCGAACTCGCCACGCAGCAGGCGCACGCAGCGACCGTTGCGGATATCGATGGCCGGGATCAGCTCCATCTGCTCAGATCCTCAGGAAGTTTTCGAGGATGCGCGCGCCCATGGCCGACGACCGCTCCGGATGAAACTGCGTGCCGAAGAAGTTGCCCTGCTCGACGACCGACGAAAAGAGCGTGCCGTACTCCGTCTCGCCGCGCGTGTAGGCGCCCAGCGGCGCGGCATAGCTGTGCACGAAGTAGGCATAGGCGCCCGACTCGACGCCTTCGGTCAGCGCCGACGGCTGATCGAGCAGCACCTGATTCCAGCCCATCTCCGGGATCGGCAGACCCGGCGTATCCGGCAGGCGTTCGATGCCGGCATCGATGATGCCGAGGCAGGCAGCGTCTTCTTCCGCCGAGTGCCGAAACAACAGCTGCATGCCGAGACAGATGCCGAGAACCGGCACATCGAGGCCCGGCAACACGTCCGTCAGGCCCGATCGCTCGAGGCGCTGCATTGCATCGCGTGCGGCGCCGACGCCGGGCAGGACGACATGGCTGGCTGCGGCGAGCCTCGCCGGATCGTCGCTGACCTCGATTTCGTGCCCGAGCCTGGCGAACGCGAACTCTAGCGAGGCGAGGTTCGCGCCACAGCAGCCGATCATGACGGGATCGACACTCATAATGTTCCCTTGGTCGAGGGCAGATCCGAGCCCTCGCGAGCGAGCGCCTGACGCAGAGTCCGGGCGACGCTCTTGAAGCAGGCCTCGACCATGTGATGGGCGTTTTCGCCGCGCACGGAAACGTGCAGCGCGGCTCCGAGCGTTTCCGCCAGCGAGCGAAAGAAGTGGCTCACGAGCTCGGTCGGCAGCCCGCCGACGCTGTCGCGGGGGAAATCCCCCTCGAAAACGGCGTAGGCGCGTCCGGACAGGTCGAGAGCGACCTGGGCCTCGGCCTCGTCCATGGGCAACAGGAAGCCGTAGCGGCCAATGCCGCGTTTGTCGCCGAGCGCCTGCCGCAGCGCCTGGCCCAGGGCGAGCGCGACGTCTTCGACAGTGTGATGCTCGTCGACCTCGAGATCGCCCGAGCAGCGGATGCTGAGTGCGAATCCGCCGTGCTTGCCGAGTTGCTCGAGCATGTGATCGAAAAACCCGATGCCGGTCTCGATCGAGGGATCCTCCGCGCGATCGAGATCGACCTCGACGGCGATATCCGTTTCGCGGGTCGTGCGCGTCACGCTCGCGCGCCGGGGCTCGTCGAGCACGGTGTGTGCAATCTCCCGCCACGGTGAGTCGGCGTCGATGGCGAAACCGCGAATGCCGATCGCGCGGGCCAGGCCGAGTGCGTCGTCGCCCCCGCCGACGACGATCGAGTGCGCACGGTTCAGCCGCTCGCCCGCGATGTACGCGGTCACGAGGCCGATGCCGGGCAGGGCGCAGTCGCAGCCTTCATCGCGGGCGTGTGCGCAGCATTCGAATGCGGTGACGGGGATGCCTTGCGACGTCAAAAGGCTGGTGACGAAAGACTCGAGCGAGGCAGCCGCATCAGGGCCGTCGGCGGCTGCCGCTGGCACCGAATTCTGCAGGATGACGACCGAGTAACCCGCATCCCGAAACCGAGCCAGTGCCGGAAGGCAACCCTCGGTCAGCCGGAGTGACTCCAGCGAGACCCGGTCTGCGGACTCGGCGGGGAGGATCAGACCGCCATCGAGCTCGACGAAGACTGCCTGCTCAGCCATTGCTGCGGTCTCCTTCGTCGACTGCCGCGAGCAGACGATCGTTGTCCTCGCGGCGGCCGACCGTAATCCGGACGCAGTCGCCGAGAGCCGGCTCGCCGCCGAAGCGCCTGATCAGGACACCACCTTCGCGGGCACTGCGATCGAAGGCGTCGATGTCCCGAACCCGTGCGAGGACGAAATTCGCCTGGCTGGGGAAAACCTCGACGACGCGATCGAGCCGTTCGAGGGCCGCGGCGAGACGCTCTCGCTCGGCGCATGTTTCGGCGATGCGCTCACGGGCAACCGCCAGTGACTCCGGTTGCATCGCCTTGCTGACGATTTCGATGGAAGTCGTCGGGAAGGTATATGGCGGCAGCACCTTCTCCAGAAACGCGATCACGGCCGGCGCGGCGATCAAGGCGCCGCAGCGCGCACCCGCCAGCGCGACGAATTTCGACAGCGTGCGCAACACGGCCACATGATCCCAGCGCGCTATGAGCTCATCGAGACCCTGGTCCTCGGCATATTCCTGATAGGCCGCGTCGATGACGAGCAGGGCGCGGCCCGCAAGCGCCGCTGCCAGACGCTCGAGTACAGCGCGGCCCGCGATCGTCCCGGTCGGGTTGTTCGGTGAGCAGACGAACACGATGCGCGTTGACTCGTCTACGGTTTGCAGCACGGCGTCCACGTCGAAGCCGAACCCGCTGGCGGCGTCGAGCGGCGCCTTCTGGATCTTCGCTGCCTGGATCGTGGCATAGACGCGATACATGTCGAAGGTCGGCGGCGTGGTCAGAATCGCATCCTCGCCGGCACGACAGAATCCGCGGATGAGCACGTCGATAGCTTCGCTCGAGCCGCGCGTCACGAGCAGGCGATCACCAGGAACAGCGTAGTAGCTCGCCAGGGCTTCACGCAGCACCTCCGGACGCGGCGGCGGGTAAACATTGAGCCCGCGCTCGGTCGGATCGCTGGGGAGCCGCCAGGCCGACTCGTTGGCATTGAGCCGCGTCATGCCGGGCTCCCAGGCGCCGGGCTGATACGGCCTGAGCGCAACCAGATCCGGACGCGCCAGGTCGAGCACCGAGCTCATCGCTCGCTCTCCGTTCCGAGCGCCTCTAGTCGGAGCGTCACGGCGCGGGCATGGGCGTCGAGCCCCTCGGTATTGGCCAGCGTCGCGGCAACCGGGCCCAAGGTGGAGATACCCTGCGGCGAGAGCTCCTGCACGGTCATGCTGCGCAGAAAGTCCGCGAGTCCCAGGCTCGAGTAACTGCGGGCATAGCCGTAAGTCGGCAGAACGTGATTCGTGCCGCTGCAATAATCGCCGACCGATTCCGGCGTCCACGGCCCGAGGAAGACCGAGCCCGCCGAGTCGATGGACTCGAGCCAGCGCCTGGCATCGGCAAGCTGCAGGATCAGGTGCTCCGGGGCATAGCGATTCGAGATAGCCACGGCGGTTGCGGCGTCGTCGGCCACGATCAATGCCGCGTGCGCGAGTGACTGCTCGCAGATTTCACGGCGGTCGAGCTGCGCCAGCTGATCCTCGATGGCGGGGATGACGGCTGCGGCCAGTCTGCGACTCGTCGTCACCAGAATCGATTGCGAATCGACGCCGTGCTCGGCCTGCGACAGCAGGTCGGCGGCGACGAACTCGGGTCTGGCCGACTTGTCGGCGATCACGAGAACCTCGGACGGACCGGCTGGATAATCTTTACGTGCGCCCTCGGGATCGAGATCCACCTGCGTTTTCGCCTCGGTCACCCAGGCATTGCCGGGACCGAATATCTTGTCCACCTTGGGCACGGTCTCCGTGCCGTAGGCGAGGGCAGCGATCGCCTGAGCGCCGCCGACCTTGAACACGCGGTCAATGCCGCAAAGCCCGGCCGCAAAGAGCACGGCGGGATCGATGGCGCCGCTCTTTCCCGGCGGGCAGCAAAGCGCGCGCACGGGGCAGCCCGCCAGCCTTGCCGGGACCCCGAGCATCAGCGCGGTCGAAGGCAGCGGGGCTGTGCCGGCCGGCACGTAGAGCCCGACACGTTTCAGCGGACGCACGACGCGCTCGCAGCGCACACCGGGCTGCGTTTCGAGATCGATCGCCGCCGGCCGCTGCGCCGCATGAAACGTCTCAATGTTCTGCGCGGCAGATTCGATAGCAGCCTTTTGGTCGGCCGTCAGAGCTGTGGCTGCGGCCTCGAACTCCGACGGCGACACCTCGAGCGATGTGAGCGTCACCCCGTCGATCTCTTCGGTCAGACGCTTAAGTGCCGCGTCGCCCTCGCGGCGTACTGCGGCGACGATTTCGGCGACGCGCTTCGACAGCTCGCCTGATCGGGCGAGCGCAGGACGCGCCAGCAGGCGTTCTCGGTCGGCCTCGCTCAGGCTGGACCATTCGATGATGTTCAAATCCATGGTGCGCTATCCGACTCAGGCGAGCATCTTTTCCACGGGCAGCACGAGCATCGAGCTCGCTCCCGCTTCCTTGAGCTCCTCGAGCGTCTCCCAGAAGACGTTCTCGCGGCAGACTGCATGCACGGCCACTTTGTCGTCGCGGCCTTCGAGTGGGATGATGGTGGGTGACTCGGCACCCGGCAACAGCGCCGTGATTTCAGGCAGCGCCGCCCGCGGTGCGTGCAGCATGATGTACTTGCTCTCCTTGACCTGGAGGACGCCCTGAATGCGCTTGAGCAGGCGCTCGATCCAGACCTTCTTCTCGGGGTCGAGCGCGATCGGCGTCTGTATCAGGGCAGCCGTGCTCTCGAGAATGGTTTCGGCCTCGACGAGGTCGTGCGCCCGCATCGTTGCGCCGCTCGACACGAGATCGCAGATGACGTCAGCGCGGCCGAGGCTCGGGGCGATCTCGACCGCACCGGAAAACTCGACGACCGCAGCCTCGATGCCGCTGCGCGCCAGAAAGTCGGCGACGATGCGCGGATAGGACGTTGCGATGCGCTTGCCGGCCAGCGAAGCGGGCCCCTTGTAGCCCATCTGGCTCGGCACGCCGAAAGAGAGCCGGCAGTGTCCGTAGTCGAGCGTCGTCACTTCGGAGAATACGGCGTCGGCATCAGCGTAACCGAGCCTCGCTTCGGCAATGATGTTCTGCCCGACCACACCCAGATCGCAGACGTCCTCCTGCACGAGCCCGGGAATGTCGTCGTCGCGCACGAGCAGAACATCGATCGGCATGTTCTCGCCGAAACAGATGAGCTGATCGCGGCCGCGCGAATAAACAAGGCCGCAGCGACTCAAGAGCTCCA